>DATEOJ010000359.1:0-4385 GCA_035274235.1 Pyrinomonadaceae bacterium | reverse complement strand
CCGTGTGCGTTCGATCTGGCTTGCGATCTCGCCTGACGTAAACGTCGGCGTAGATCCGATCTGATACGCCGCGATTCCCGGCCAGACAAAACGTTTCACTGCGTTCTGCTCTTCCCACCATTTGAGCAAGACCGGAAAGCTCAAACCCTTTCGCGCCGTTTCCCAATAGAGTTGCGGCGTAAGGTAATCGACCGTTCCATCCTTAAGCCACTTTCGCGCGTCAGCGTAGAGTTCTGCGTATGCGTTGAACCCGCGGATGTCTCGCTCGGGGATCGGCTGCCAGATTCCGAAAGGCGAGATGCCGTAGACGACATCCGGTTTGATCTTCTTAACAGTCCGACCAACGTCTTCGATAAAACGATTCACGTTGTCGCGTCGCCAATCGCCGCGGTCCAACTTACCGCCCGACTTCTGATACGCCTGCCAGTTCGCGTCATCGGGAAACTCGATCATGTTTCCGGCGGCGTCCCTCTCTTTGTACGGGTAGAAATAATCGTCGAAGTGAACACCATCGACGTCGTAACGCCGGACGACATCCGCGATCACATCAAGCGAGTGCTGCCGCGCCGCGGGCGCGGTCGGGTCGAGCCACATGTACCGTCCGTACTGTCGGACGATGTCCGGTTTGGTTTTTGAAACGTGTTGGTCCGACATCGTCTTCGCGACATGGTGATAAGCGCGATACGGATTGAACCACGCATGTACGAGGATCCCGCGTTTGTGCGCCTCTGCGATGAGAAACTCGAACGGATCAAAGTCCTGCGACTTGCCCATCTCGCCAGTGAGGAATTCGGACCAAGGCTCGAGCTTCGACTTGTAGACCGCGTCCGTCATCGGTCGCACCTGAAAGATCACGGCGTTGAGTTTCAGGCTCTTTGCTAGTTCGAGATCACGAACGATCTCTGCCTTTTGCTCTTCGATAGGCAAACCCTTTTTAGTCGGAAAGTCGACATTGTCGACGGTCGCGATCCACACCGCTCGGAATTCCCGATCGACTTTCGGCATCGGCTGGGCCGATAGCAGGAGCGGCATCAGGAGCAATATCAGTGAAAGGCTTTTCATGATCTTGTAGTCAAAACGGTCAGCTTTCCGTGTTTTCTGTGTATTCCGTGGTTAGGTAAATGCAGACCACGGAATACACAGAAAACACGGAAGAAGAAAGAACCGACGCAGATTCCGAATCACACAAACACACGGAACACTTCGTTCGAATACAGCATACCTTTCGGAGTGAGCTTGAGATGATTGTTCATGGTCTCTACCAGACCGTTCTCGATCAACTCGTTCAACTCCGCCGAATACTTCTGATTGAAATCGACACCGAATCGTTTCTCAATATCAGTGACATCGATTCCACCCGTCATTCGCAAGCCGAGAAACGCCGTCTCGGAAATAAGATCGACTGTCTCGCGAAAATTCTCGGCACTACCCGAGGTCTCCATCAGCTCTACATACTTCGCCGTGTCACGCTCGTTCGCATAGCGAGCTTTGCCGTCGAACGAATGAGCCGAAACACCAAAACCAAATACCGGCTCCATACGCCAGTACTTTGAGTTGTGTCGCGATTCGAAGCCGGGTTTAGCGAAGTTCGATATCTCGTATTGCTCGTAAGCCGCGGCGGATAATCTTGCAAGCATCAGTTCGTACATCTCGGCGGCGAGCTGCTCATCCGGGATCGGACGTCGTCCCGAACGGACCTGCTCGGCGAGCGGAGTACCTTCGTGAATCTCGAGCAAGTATAACGATATATGCTCAGGATTCATCGTAATCGCCTCGCTCAGGTTTCGTTCCCACTGTTGGAGCGATTGACCCGGCAGACCGGCGATCAGGTCAAAGCTGATATTGTCGAATCCCGCCTGGCGAAGGAGACGAAATGTTTCCCGTGCATCGTTCGCGTCGTGTCCGCGGGCGAGGAGCTTGAGATCGGTATCGTCGAAGGTCTGAACACCAAAGCTCGCCCGATTCACACCGAGGTCACGATATCCATCGAGCGTTTCGCGCGAAACGGTCGCCGGATTCATCTCCATCGTGATCTCGGCATCATGTTCGACGTCGAAGTGAATGTAGACCACGTCGAGAATATGCCCGACTTGTTGTGGTGATAAAAGCGAAGGTGTCCCGCCACCAAAATAAATTGTGTCGACCGCTTCTGACTTCTGACTTCTGACTTCTGAATTTACTTCAGCTCGTAACGCAGCGACGTAACGTTCGACCGCATCGCTATTGCGATAGACATCGGTCGCAAAGTCGCAGTACGAGCAACGCGACTTACAAAATGGGATGTGAAGATAAACTCCCGCCGGCATTGAATTCAGTTTAGTACGCTTCGAACAAACTAAAAACTGAAAGGTGAAACCTGAATACGAAATCGTCTCAGTTTTCACCTTTCAGTTTTAGTTTTCAGTTTTCAGTTTTTAGTTTTCAGTTTTTAGGAAGTGGCCAGCCGTTTCTCGAGAGACATCTCCCACGTAGACTCGAGATCAACAACCGGAGATGCTAAGGCGAATGTTCTATCTATCGCAACCTGCAGTTCGTCGCCGCTTACAACTCCGATCACTTCGAAGGGACAATCCGCCACCATCGACTTCACTGCGTCGAGATCCTTCTCCTCGAAACTAATGACGATCCGCGATGGAGATTCGCTGAACAACAACGCCTCATTCGCTAGGCCGTTAGAGTTCAGGCTGATCTCCGCTCCGATCGCGTCACGACCGAGCGACGAGAAACAACTCTCGACGATCGCAACCGCGAGCCCGCCTTCAGCACAGTCGTGCGCGGACTTCAGGAGTCCGGCTTCGGCGAGTGCAAGACACGCGTCCTGAACTTTCTTCTCCAGCGCGAGGTCGATCTGCGGCACGCGTCCCGATGCGATCAGATCGTCCGTAGTTTTTCCGAGAACCGCACGGACGTATTCACTCACCGAGAGATCGTCGTTCGTCACGCCGAGCAGAGCGATCATGTCGCCCTCATTTTTGAATCCGTGCGTCACGATCTTTCGCGTGTCCTCGACGAGCCCAACCATACCGATCGTCGGGGTCGGAAGAATGCCGCGTCCCTCGGTCTCGTTGTAGAAGGAAACATTTCCCGAAACGACTGGAGTCTCAAACGTCTCGCACGCCTCTTTCAGACCGTCGATAACATCCGAGAATGACCGCATGACTTCCGGCCGCTCAGGCGATGCGAAGTTCAGACAGTTTGTCACCGCGATCGGTCGCGCACCGACGCAGACGACGTTTCTCGCCGCTTCAGCGACTGCGAGCTTCGCTCCTTCGTACGCATTGACCGCGACATAACGCCCCGGGCCGTCGAGACACATCGCGATCGCACGACGAGTTTCCTTCACGCGTATAACCGCGGCATCTGCACCCGGCAACACGGCGGTGTTCGTCCGGACCATCGTGTCGTACTGTTCGTAGACCCAATGCTTCGAGGCGATGTTGGGGGACGACAGCAACGAACGCAATGCGTGGCCGCAGTCGGGAGACGAGAGGCTGGAGGCGGGAGTCGCATCGTTTCTCTTGTCTCCTGTCTCCTGTCTCCTGTCTTCCGCCATCGGTCTTTCATACTTCGGCGCTTCGTCAGTCAGCGCCTGAACCGGAAGATCCGCCTTGAGTTCCCCGTTATGAAAAATTCGCAGCCGATCACCTTCGACTACCTTTCCGATCACCACCGCATCGAGGTCCCATTTCTTGAATATCTCGACGACCTCGTTCTCGTGACCGGTGCGAGCGACGATCAGCATTCGCTCCTGCGATTCGGACAAGAGCATCTCGTAGGCCGTCATGTGGGTCTCGCGCTGCGGGACCTGCGTTAGATCAAGGTCCAATCCCGTTCCCGCGCGTGCAGCCATCTCGACCGACGACGATGTCAGACCGGCAGCACCCATGTCCTGGATTCCGGCGATCGCACCGCTTCGCATTGCTTCGAGGCACGCTTCGAGTAAAAGTTTTTCGAGGAACGGATCGCCGACCTGAACTGTCGGGCGTTTCTCCAGCGCCTCGTCATCGAATTCGGCGGACGCCATCGTCGCACCGTGAATTCCATCGCGGCCGGTTTTCGCACCGACGTATAGAACCGGATTGCCGACGCCTTCCGCCTTGCCGAAAAAGATCTGGTCCTTGCGGACGATACCGAGTGCGAATGCGTTGACGAGCGGGTTGAGATTGTACGCTTCGTCAAAGACAACCTCGCCACCCACGGTCGGCACGCCGAAGCAATTGCCGTAATGGCCAATGCCCTCGACGCAGCCCTTCATGATCGACTTGTTGCGATTGCCGTGGCGCGGATCGTCGAGCGGACCGAAGCGAAGCGAGTTCATCGCCGCGACCGGACGAGCTCCCATCGTGAACACATCGCGAAGGATTCCGCCGACACCTGTCGCGGCA
>DATEOJ010000358.1:0-8704 GCA_035274235.1 Pyrinomonadaceae bacterium | reverse complement strand
GACGAACTCACGACCGCGATGCAGCCGTTCGTCAAACATCACAACGCGTTGCTGATGGCTAATCACGGAGCGGTCGCATACGGCGAAAATCTCTGGCAAGCGTTCGACCGGCTTGAGACCCTGGAACACACCGCACGCATTGCCATCCTCGCGAAGACCCTCGGCGGAGCCAACGATCTCCCGAAAGACGCGATCGAGAAACTTATCCACATTCGGGAGAAGGCCGGCTATCTGACCGAAGAAGCCCGATGCCAGGCTTGCGGCTATCTCCACGAGACCGAGGTCACTTGTTCTCTCGATAAATCCGCGACCGGCGGACTCAATGGCGGCAAGGTTTCATTTACCCGCGAAGAGTTGATAGACCTTTTGAGCCAAGCGGCGAAATTGAGTTAAACTAACACCACTTTCGAACTCTAAAAGTCTCAGGAGCTAATTAAAATGCAGGAAGCATTAGGAATGGTCGAGTGCAAAGGACTCGTCGCAATGATCGAGGCCGCCGACGCCATGGTTAAGGCCGCCAACGTTCAACTTGTCGGCTACGAAAAGATCGGTGCGGGTTTTGTTACGGCCATCGTTCGCGGCGACGTTGCCGCAGTTAAAGCTGCGACCGACGCCGGGGCCGCTGCCGCACGTCGTGTAGGCGAACTCGTCAGTGTCCACGTTATTCCGCGTCCGCACTCGGCGGTCGATGAGACCTTGCCGGTAGTGATGAAGTGAGGACTGATGGTAGTTCGTTGTTCGTTGTTCGTGTAGTTAGCGTGACGATTTCAACCACAACGAACGACGATCAACGATCAACGAACTACGAACAATGATAATCGGACGCATCTTAGGCACCGTCGTCTCCACACAAAAGGACGAACGCCTGCAGGGAAAAAAGCTTCTAATAGTCCGGCCGATCAACCTCGACGGAACGGACCAGAGCGGTTACGTCGTCGCCGTTGATACGGTCGGCGCCGGATTTCATGAGAAGGTGATCGTTGTCGGCGGATCCTCAGCCCGCATGGCCGATGGCAACAAGGACTGCCCCATCGATTCCGCCATCATCGGCGTGATAGACACAATAGATTTCGTTGAGTAGGGGTACTCGTATGACAAAGAGAGTGCAGTTGGTATTTTTCCTGGCGTGCCTTGGCGCGCTTTTTTCGTCAGTAGGGTTGGCACAGGGTATCGGCGATCGCAATAGAGCGGGTGATAGCGAGGGTAAATACACGATCAAAGGTCGTGTCTATCTGCCGGACGGAAAGCCGGCTCAGAACCTTCGTGTCGATATCGAGAGTACGGATTCCGGAAATAGTCATTACTACACGGACCTCGAAGGAGTTTTCCAGACCGGAAGCATTCGCGCCGGCAACTTTACCGTGATCGCGAAGATCGAGGGGCTTCCAGTCGAACGCGAATTTCTAACCATAGACCGCGACCAGCCTGCTGGTTCGACGATGACCGTTACCCTCTTCCTCCGCAATGAAGGCCAGAAGAAAGGCGACTTTTTCTCGAACAATCCTGCGTTCAAAGAAGTTCCAAAGCCCGCGTTGGACTTGTTCAAGAAGGGCATGGAGAAACTCCAGAAGGACGACGGAAAAGCGGCTGTTGCGTTTTTCGATCAAGCGATCGCGGCCTATCCGAACTTTGCGGTCGCGTACCACCAGAAGGGCGCAGCACTTCTAAAGGCGAATGATCCTGATCAGGCGCTCGTGGCGTTCGTTAAGGCGATCGAGTTGAAACCGGATTACGTCGAAGCGAAATACTCGGTCGGGTATACGCAGTATCTCAAGAAGAACTACGAAGTCGCCGCCGCGATCTTTGATGATGTGGTCAAGCAGAAGCCGGAGATGATCGACGCCGAGATGTATCGAGGCATATCGCTTTTTTACTTGAAGAACGTCGACGCGGCTGAAGCAAGTTTGCAGAAGACGATCGCGACGCCGGCGGGTGGAAAAATGGCCATGGCCCATCTCTACCTCGGACAGATCTACATCTCACGGAAAAAGAATGCCGAAGCGGCCGCCGAACTCGAGAAGTACCTCGAGCTTGTTCCAAAAGCGCCGAACGCGGAGAAGCTCAAATCGACCATCGCGGATCTAAAGAAAAAGACCTAAATGCAGATCGCCCGCGTCATCGGCACGGTCGTCTCGACCGTAAAGAACGAAGCGCTCGGAGGGCGAAAGCTCCTGATCGTACAGACACTCGATGCGAACCTGCGCGACAAAGGGAACCCAATGGTCGCGCTTGATTCGGTCGGAGCCGGTGTCGGGGAACTCGTGTTCTGGTGTCGCGGAAAGGAAGCGTCCTTTCCCTTCAAACGAGAGGAGATTCCGACGGACTGCACGATCGTTGGGATCATCGATTCTGAGGCACACGTATTTAACGGTGAGGTGTGAGACAAGATGTTGATCGCTAGAGTCATCGGAAACGTTGTCGCAACGCACAAGAACCAGCGTTACGAAGGCGCTCGCGTGATGTTGTGCCGCCAGATCACGCCCGAAGGTGAGGACATGGATTACACATGCCTGGCCCTCGACTCAGTTAGCTCAGGTGAAGGTGACATCGTCGTGATCGCCCAGGAAGGCTGGTCGGCGTCGACCGCCGCGACAGGACGTCCGGGCGCAGCCATCGATTCGGCGATCGTCGGTGTGGTTGATTATATCGACTTGCATTAGCGGGGACGGTTTTCTTCAGTGACAAGTGACAAGTGACAAGTGACAAGTGATGAGAAAAAACTTGTCACTTGAAACTTGTCACTTGTCACTGAAGAGAAAAGGAATGTTCGAATTATTGCGGGGAAGAACTCTTAATTGGAGGGCGTACCCGTATGCAGGAAAGTATAGTATTTCAAAAAGCAATTGCGTTTGCTTTAAGAATTGTCGGTCTTTACAAATATCTCACTGAGCAGAAGCGGGAGTTCGTCATCTCGAAACAGATTTTGGTGACAGGTGCGTATGTTGCCAAGCATGTCAACGCAGCTCTGCATGCACGATCAAAACAATGCTTCTCGGATCATATGTTCAAGGCACTTGAGAATAGCCTTGACACCCAGTTGTGGTTGCTATTGCTGAATAAAGGTGACTTCATCAGCAACAACATGCACGAGTCGCTGAACACTGACTGCGTCGAGATGATAAAGTTGACGTCAAAGATCTCGAAGACCTCGCACCAAGATGAGTAGTTCGGAAAAAACTCTCGCGGAAAAGATCGCCCGCCTCCTCGAATCGGAAACTCAGGCTCCCGATCTGGCGCTGCTGTACGCAAGTATCGATAAGTTAAACCACCGGCTTGATAAGATCGAAGCTTCGATAGTGCCCCGATCAGAGAGTTCAACGTCGCTCCATCCAAGCGTCGAGAAATTTTCGATCGCCGAAGCTATCGCGGATGAGATCTTCGCCGGCCTTCAAAAAGAAAAGGCTTGCACGTTCGAACCGAACGGCAAGCCTTGCGATCATTGCGCGATGTGTAACTCGCGCGGTTTCTAATCCTACTTATTTGCCGGAGCCTGGTTCCGGCGCATCGCGTTCGGATCACCGATGTCCGGTGCAGTCGCTGCTCCTTCGTCGGCTTTAAAGAACGGTTCTTCCTTAAACCCGAAGAGTCCGGCCGTTATGACGGCAGGGAACTGATTCCGAGTCGTGTTGTAGTCGGTCACGGCCGCGCTGTAATCGTCACGGGCGACTTTGATCCGGTTCTCAGTACCAGCCAGTTCGGTCTGCACGTTCATAAACGCATCGACAGACTTCAACTGCGGATAGCTCTCCTGCAAGCTCAACAGCCGACCGATCGTACCCCCGAAGCTGTTGTTCGCGTCGATGATCGCCTGTTTCTGTTCGGGTGACTTGTCCCCCTCGGTTCCAGTCGGAGCGGCGTCCTTGGCGTTGAGTAGCTTCGAACGAGCGTCGGCTATTTGTCCGAACACCTCCTGCTCCTGAACACCTGCCATCTGAGCCGCCTTAACAAGGTTCGGCACAAGATCCGCGCGACGCTGCATTGCGCTTTCGACGTTCGCCCATTTACCTTTGACGCCTTGCTGCTTGGCGGTCAGTTCGTTGTAACTGCACCCGCTAAGGCCAAACGCCGCGACCATCGCGATAGTAAGTAGAATTACTCGTTTCATTTTTCTCTCCTTGTTCTGAAACGGACCGTTATCCGTTGTTCCTCCCATCGTATTGTTACGACGAGCTGACAGCCCGTCCCACCTGATCGACCGCGTCGATCACGCGCTCGATCTGTTCCAGATAGTCGGCAAAAAGCTGATTCGCTGAAACTTCATCGAGCGTTTCCGCGAAATTGTTTTCGCGAATGTTAAATATCTTTTCAAACGTCGCACCGTTGAGCCCGTACTGCTCGACCGTTAGCGCAACTACCTCATGCTTACCGATCGGCGGCTCGATTTCCGAAAGCAATAGAACAGCACCGAAGAGTGCCGAGAAACTCCCGAGACTCTCTGCCATCAGAGTTTTCAAACCGTCAACCGATTCGGACGCCGGGATGTATTGCCTGCGAAGCAAGATCAATTTGCTCCGCAGTTCGTACTCGACCTGGTGACGCAGATTCTCGTCCGAGACATCGACATTCGCGAGCACGTCCTCACCATAGAGAACCTTTCGAGCTACCTCCATCTGATAAAACTCGATCGGGAACACATCTGCGGAGTTCTGCAATTCGGAGACCGTAAAGAATACCGGTACCGGATGTCCCATTCGGTTCCACTCGCGAATCGACGCATGAGCGTTTCGCAGGTCGAGCGGTGTGATCTTATGCAACGCGATAAGGACGTTGTAATCCGACCGTTTCGAGACGAAGTCACCTGCCGCAGCCGATCCATACAGGATCACCGATGCGAGATTGCGCCCGTGCGTCGAGCGAAGGTCGTCAATAAATGCTTCGAATTGATGTTGCATGTCTTTTGCTCGTTGCTCGTTGATCGTTGATCGTCGCTCGTCGCTCGTGGGCTGACGATCAACCATCGACCATCAACCATCAACGATCCGAACTACCAATCGCCTCCGCCACCACCTCCGCCAAAATCGCCACCGCCGCCAAAGCCGCCCCAGTCGCTACCGCCGCCCGAGCTGCCCCAGTCGCTGCTTGAACTAGAGCTGCCCCAGTCGCTCGACGATGAACTCGCCGCGTTTGAGATGGCCGAACCAATGATCCAGGGCAACGCACTGCCTCCGCCACCGAATCCACCGCCTCCACCCCAGCGATTCCGTCCGCGGCCGCCACCGCCGCGATTCGAAAAAATTAGTAAAAGGATTATACCGATGACGGCGAGACAACAGAACGTCGAATACAATCCCTGCGACGTGCCGCTCCCGGAACGCTCCCGACCGGGAACCGGCGTCGGCGCCGCCGCCGACCCGCTGCTTCTTTCCTCGTACGTCCGAATGTAACCTTCGACCGTGTCCGAAATACCCTTCGCATAATTCCCTTGGCGAAACTCGGGAACCAGATACTGTCGCTGAATACTACCGACTAACCCATCCGGCAATTCGTCCTCAAGGTCGCGACTGACCTGCGTAAAATATTTCCGGTCATCGATCGCAACAAAAAGAAGCAGGCTTGGATTGTCGCCTTCCTTTGCGCCGATGCCCCAGCCGCGTGCGACCGCGAGGGAGTAATCGAATATCGGACGTTCACCCGTCGTACGCACGACGGCGACCGCCATCTCCACGCCGCTCGAACGCTGAAAATCGATCAGGCGTTTGTTTAGGGTCGCCTTGCTCGACTCGTCCATCACGCCTGCGTAATCGTTGACCGGTCCCGTTGGTGACGGCAAGGGCGAAGCGCTGGCAGTCCATGGATCTGGCGTTGGAGTTTGAGCGACGATCCCCGCAGCGGCTACAAAAACTACCGCGACGGCCGCAAGGGTATTAAGTCTCAGTCGTGTAAGGACACTGCTCATTCGTTTACAAGATTGTGTCAAATCTCGAAAAAATACGAAAGGAGTTGTTTGTGTGTTCCAAGTTAAGTGGGGTCGATTCGCTTCACCTCGACGATCTTTGCGCGGAAGATCCGCATCGCTTTTCTCGTCAGCGGATGATTAGAGGCGTAGGCTAACATTTCGTCGTCCGTCGCGTTTTCGGCGAGGGTCTCAGGCTCCGGAACATCGTCTGACTCGGAGAAGTCCGGTACGGCGTAGGCCGGACTTAGGGCCGGTGCTGCGGCCGATGCGGCTCCGTTCGCCGCAACATGCGAAGCACCAGCAACGATGGATTTGCCGAGCAATTCTTCCACAAGTCGCGACACGTCCGGCATTGGTGCAAGGTCGTCACCGCTGCGTTCGAGTTTCTTGTCGTAAGCGGCATCGAGCCATGTGTCATCGACGTGCTCGAGTAACTCGGCGTCTATCGGAGCGAGTTTCACCGGCATCGAGTCGATAAAACTCATATCGATCACCGGCGGCGGCGGGGGAGCCGGCTCGAAGATCGGCGGTTCGGGATAGTCCTGAACGGGTGGTTCGGAAGGAACGAATTCCGGCTCGTCGGGCGGTTCAGGGGCGACCGGTTCGGAAATTAGAGTTTTTTTTTCCGCGTCCGCCGGTGCGGCGGCAGGTTGAGGTAGACCGTTGGAGCCCCCGAGAGATCGTTCCAACTGAGCGAGCCTTTCGAGTAGTTGTTCGACGGGAACGACGCGACGCATCTCGACGAGTCGCACTAGCCCGGTCTCGAGGACATATCTAGGCTGCACCGCTTCTTTCAGTTTGGTCTCGGTCTCGGAGACTGCATTAAAGAAACGTAATAGGTCCGCCTCGGTAAAGGGCTCGGAGAATTTCTTCAAGACATCCGCATCGAGTACGGAGCTTTCGATCAGATCGATCTCGCCACCAGAGACCTTGAAAACCATGAGGTCGCGGAACACGGCAAGCAGATCGCTGCAGAAACTTCTCATGTCCTGGCCTCGCGACACGAGATCGGCCACTACATCGAGAACGAGTTTCGGTGACTTTTCAGTGATCGCACGAACGACCTGCGTCAGCGTCTCAGTACTAGCAAGACCCAGTGCGGCCGTAACGTCATCGACCGCGATTTTCTCGCCGCTAAAACTTATTACCTGGTCGAAGTTTGACTGGGCATCACGCATCGAGCCCATACCGGACCGAGCGATCTCACGCAATGCGGTGTCGTCGATGCCGATGTTCTCGGCCTTTGCGATCAGCTTCAACCGGTCGAAGATCTTCTGCAGCGGGATCGTTCGGAACTCGAACTCCTGACAGCGCGAGCGAATCGTCTCCGGTACCTTGTGAAGCTCCGTTGTCGCCATGATGAACGCCACCTTTGGCGGCGGCTCCTCAAGCGTTTTGAGCAATGCGTTGAACGAGTGGTTAGAGAGTTGATGGACCTCGTCGATGATGAAAACTTTGTAACGGTCGCGAGCGGGAGCGATGTTTATGCTCTCGAGGATGATGTCGCGGATCTCTTCGACCTTCGTGTGCGAAGCCGCGTCAAACTCGAGCACGTCGATCGACCTGCTTTCTGAGATCTCGACGCATGAGGGGCACGCGTTGGGATCCCCCGCGGCACATGGATTAAGATTTGGCTTATCCGTTTTATGACAGTTCAGAGCCTTCGCAAGCAGCCGGGCGGTCGTCGTTTTTCCGACACCGCGGGCGCCGGAGAATAGGTACGCATGATGCAGACGATCGTGGTCGAGTGCGTTCCGGAGCGTCCGCGTTATGTGCTCCTGTCCCGTGACTTCTTCAAAAGTCTGAGGACGCCATTTCCTTGCGATTACCTGATAGGACATTGAGGACTGATGTTTCGAAGAACCAATTCTAGTGTAGTTCCGGTTCGCAGGCAACGACCGAGAACGACGCGGCAGCACGGTGAAGCTGAAAACGCCCGAATGTCGGTGACATTCGGGCGTTTCCCAAAATGGCGGCTTCAGACTTAACCGCAACACAGGCTGAAATTGCTACCGTTGCTCGATTCCTCGCCTAGCGGAGTTCACAACTCAAACCTTGTGCGGAGCCTGAAGCCATGTCGATTTGGGATGTCGGATTTCGGATTTGGGATCGCTTCTAACTCTAGAGTGCGAGTCCAAATCCACAATCCGAAATCCCAAATCCCAAATCGTTCTGGCGGAAAGGGTGGGATTCGAACCCACGGTACCCTTTTGAGGTACACAGCATTTCCAGTGCTGCCAGTTCAGCCACTCCTGCACCTTTCCGCGTTTTGAGTCTCGATTCAAGCAAGACTCAATACCTATTACCTGGAAGCGATCTATGCGTCCTCGCCAACAACTGGTTCCGGCGTCGGCTCATGATCATCGCCCAACCACGAATAAACAAATCCTGCGAGCATCGCACCAAGTATCGGTGCGACCCAGAAGAGCCACAGATCGGAGATCGCCCAACCGCGAACGAACAGTGCCTGGCTCGTACTTCGGGCCGGGTTCACAGACGTGTTCGTGACGGGGATCGAGACCAAGTGGATCAGCGTGAGACAAAGTCCGATGGCGATCGGGGCAAATCCTTTCGGAGCACGACCGTGAGTCGAGCCGAGGATGACGATCAGGAAAAAGAAGGTCATCACAACTTCGGCTACGAAAGCCGCAAGCGGTGTGTACGCACCCGGCGACCCTGGCGTATCGCCAAAACCGTTTGCAGCGAATCCACCGGCAAGTGAGAACCCTGATTTCTCGCGTGCGATGATGAAGATGATCGCCGCGCCGGCGATCGCTCCAAGTACCTGGGCGATGATATACGGCAGCA
>DATEOJ010000357.1:0-2973 GCA_035274235.1 Pyrinomonadaceae bacterium | reverse complement strand
GGCGAGCGCCGATGCTGCAGATATCTCACGTCTGTATTCGGTTCCTATCCTTGCCATGTTCAATGTCCGAGTGCCGCGGAAAGAATCAGATCCTGCGTCGCGTCGGTGCGCTCAAAAACTTTTGCGATCGTCCCACCTTGCATAACGGCGATCCGATCACACATCCCGAGAAGCTCCGGCATCTCGGACGAGATCATGAGGATCGCAACACCTTGCTCGGCGAGTTCCATCATCAATTCGTGGATCTCCGCCTTCGATCCGACGTCGACACCTTGCGTCGGTTCATCGAGAATCAGGACCGAAGGCTGCGTGACGAGCCAACGACTCAGCGCGACCTTTTGTTGATTGCCGCCCGAGAGTGTCGAGACGGCGTTGTAAATCGCGGGTGTTTTCACACCGAGCCGTCGCGTGTACTCGGTCGCGATCTCTTTTTCTTTTCGAAAATTCATCCCGGTGAGACCGGAGAGATGCTTCAATGAAGCAAGCGTGATGTTGGAACTGATCGGAAGATCGAGCACGACTCCATGACGTCGGCGATCTTCGGGAAGATAAGAGATGTGGAGATCGATCGCCTCGCTCGGGTGACCGATCGTGATCTGCTTGCCGCGAAGAAGCATAACGCCAGTGTCCGGCGGGACAAGACCGAAAATCGTTTTCGCGAGTTCGGTGCGACCTGCTCCCACCAGTCCCGCAACTCCAACGATCTCGCCGGCATGAATCGTTAGATCGATATCTCGAATCCCTGCAGCGCGAGATCCAAATCCGCGAAGCTCGAATACGACGTCGCCGCGTTGAACATCTCGCTTCGGAAAAACACCGGACAGTTCGCGGCCGACCATCAGCCGAATGAGTTGTTCGCTCGACACGTCCGCCATGTCGTGAGTACCGATCGTTTGCCCATCGCGAAGAACGGTCACGCGGTCGGCGATGGCCGGCAATTCTTCGAGGCGATGCGAGATGTAGATCATTCCTACACCCGTGGAACGAAGCTCACGAATGACACGAAAAAGATTTCTCGTGTCCTCTTCGGAAAGAGATGCGGTTGGCTCGTCGAGAATCAGCACCCGCGCATTCGAGCCCAAAGCCCGCGCGATCTCGACCAACTGTTGCTGCGGCATCGAGAGTTCGAGGGCGGTTTGATCGGGACTTATCCGGGCACCGATGCGATCGAGTAATTCTTTTGCTCGCTGTCGGCGCTTTGGCCAGTTCACAATTCCAAATCTGCCCGCGGACTCCTGTCCGATCGCGATGTTCTCGGCAACGGTCAACTCGGGAAACAGTGCGGGTTGTTGATAAATGGCGGCGATGCCGAGCGCCTTTGAAATGCTCGGGGAGTTCTCGACGATCTGTTCGCCGTCGAGCGAGATCTCGCCCGAGTCAGGAATCACGGCGCCAGTCAACGCTTTTATCAGAGTCGATTTTCCCGCACCGTTCTCACCGACCAGTGCGTGAACTTCTCCGGGCCGCAGCTCGAACGACGCGTCGCGCAACGCATGAACACCGGCGTAAGATTTAGTAATGTGTTCTGCTCTGAGCAAGGTCATTTATTGAAGTTGCCCTTTATCCCCGCACACCGGACACGCTTCGGTTTGGAGTAACTGAATTAACCAACTGTTGTGAGATCGTTTGCTTATGGCTTCCCAGCCTAAACGTGTCTTGCAGCTTCTACATCGTATTGAGACCGACAACCAGATAAGAGAAGACACAGTCAAACCTGCCCCACCCATAGTAAGAAACGCGAAGCTCGATGATTCGACTCCAAGTATGCCGAACCCAAGTAGGAACAGTAGACCTGCCGCGAACAGTAATACGAAGAACAGCCAGATCTTCCAAGATTGACCCGATCGTCTTAAATAAGATGAGGCAGCAATCATACGCTTGCAGCAGTTTGATCCTTGATGACGATCACGTATAGCTCCCCCGGTCCGTGGACGCCGATGGCGAGTGTCAATTCGATATCAGAAGTTCGAGACGCACCGGTTATGAAAGTAATTGCCGGGTTCGCATCGACGTCGAGCTTCTCCAGGATCTCGCCCATCGACTGTCGAATCGCTGAAGCATTCAACACACACACATGCACCGGTGGGACGAGAGACACGAGCCGGTGGCGCTCAGCGCCGGCTTCGAGGACAAGCGTTCCCGTCTCCGCAATTGCCCACTGCGCAGTCGTCACACCCAGATCCGACGCGAACAGTTCTTTTCGCGACGGTTCCGCGACCGCATCCAGTCCGGCCGCATCGATCAATCGGTGCACAAGCGGCGCATCAGAGATTACGATCTCTTTCGCAGCGAGCGCGGTGACTATCTCGCGAAGGCGATCGGCGGCCGCAGATTCACTATCCACAATTGCACAGCTCGCACCGACAGCCTCGAGACTAAGCGCAAATGTTTCGAGCACGCTCGCAGCCTCGCTACCTGAACGGGCGAGAGTCACTGCTTGCTCGTAATGATGCTCCGCGTCAAACGGCGCACTCGCCGCGAGATTCCCGCGGATCAAAGAGAAGATCGCTGTGCGTGCGCCGGTCATCTTTCTTTCCACATTTCGCGAAACGACTTTGGTGCGACTGTCGGTGCGTCACGCGTCTCGGTCCACGCCCCGAGCGGTGGGAAGAGACGCGATATGAACCCGCCGACCTTTCCGACCTTTCCGTCGCGTGCGATAAATCGTTGCGCCAATCTCGCCAAAGTCGTGCCGAAAGAATATGTTCCACCTCGGGCCCAGACCCGCGAATACATTCGAAACGCAAATCCCTCGGCCGCCTTATGCGTCGGAGCGTTTCCTTCTGCGATCTCACTGCGCAAGTGAAGAAGCATCTCGGGGATGTCGATCTTTACCGGACAAACTTCACGACACGCTCCGCACAGGCTCGACGCGTAGGGAAGCTGCTTTGCTTTCGACAAACCAACCAGCTGCGGCGTGATCACCGCGCCGATCGGTCCCGGATAAACCGATCCATAAGCATGTCCGCCGAT
>DATEOJ010000356.1:0-2859 GCA_035274235.1 Pyrinomonadaceae bacterium | reverse complement strand
AACCCGCGTGCCTGCTCGATCGATACACCGCTGCACACGCTCGTTCCTTTCAAACACGTCGATCACCTTCATCCGAACTCGGTCATCGCGATCGCCGCGTCGGTGAATCAGGAGAAACTGACGAAAGAAATTTACGGCGACGACGTCATCTACATTCCGTGGCAGCGTCCGGGTTTCGATATCGGCCTGAAGATCGAACAACTGATCAAAGACAATCCGAAGGCGAAGGGAATTCTGCTTGGTCATCACGGAATGTCGTCGTGGGATAACAACGACAAGACGTGCTACGAAACAGCGCTCGAGATCATCGATCGCGCGGCGCAGTACATTGAATCGCACGACAAGGGCGAAGCGACGTTTGGCGGACCGAAGTATAAAGATGTCGATGAAGCGACACGTCAGAAACTTCAGACCGAGATCATTCCATTCATCCGGGGACAGGTTTCCGTCTATCGTCGCTTCGTCGGAACGGTCCAGGACGATTGGAAGATGCTGAGGTTTGTAAACAGCGTCGAGGGGCCGCGACTCGCCGAACTCGGTACGTCGTGCCCCGACCATTTCCTTCGAACGAAGATCAAACCGCTGTTCGTGAATTGGAATCCGGAGACTGGTGACATCGATAGCTTGAAGACCGCGATCGCTGACGGACTTGTTCAGTATCGCAAGGACTACGCGGCCTACTACGACCGCTGTAAACATCCCGACTCCCCCGCGATGCGCGATCCGAATCCGACCGTCGTCCTGATTCCGGGTCTCGGTATGATCGCGTGGGGCAAGAACAAGAGCGAGTCACGCGTGACCGGCGAGTTCTACAACTGCGCGATCGAAGTGATGCGCGGAGCGGAAGCGATCGACGAATATGAGGCGATGGATCAGCAGGAAGCGTTCGACATCGAGTATTGGCTGCTCGAAGAAGCGAAGCTTCAACGCATGCCGCCGGAGAAGGAACTCGATCGTCAGATCCACGTCATCATCGGTGCCGGTGCGGGTATCGGAAAGGAGACAGCGTTCCGGATCGTGAAGGAAGGTGCTCACGTCGTTTGCGTTGATAAAGATGAAGCGGCGGCGAAGCAGACGGCCGATGAGATCATCGCAAAGTACGGCCCCGGTATCGGAGTCTCGGGAACCGGGATATCGAATTGCGGTGTCGCGATCGGACTCGGATGCGATATGACCGACCGCGATTCGGTCGCGAAGCTGTTCGAGAACGTGATCCTCGCTTATGGTGGTATCGACGCTGTGATCGTCACGGCGGGAGTGTTCGTCCCACCCGATAAGAGCGGTTCGATCGACGACAAGATGTGGGACTTCACGTTTGGTATCAACGTGAAAGGTGCGTACATCGTCGCTGACGAAGCGAACAAGATCTTCAAGAAACAGGGTCTGAAGGGCAACATCATTTTGACGACGAGTGCGAACGCGGTTGTCGCGAAGAAAGGCAGCCTCGCTTACGACACGAGCAAGGCGGCGGCGAATCACCTTGTCCGCGAATTGGCGATCGAGATGTCGCCGCTTGTGCGAGTCAATGCGGTTGCACCTGCGACGGTCGTGAAAGGCAGTACGATGTTTCCGCGTGATCGCGTGATCGCATCGCTGACGAAGTACGACATTCCGTTCGAGGAGTCGGAGGAGACCGACTCGTTGACCGAAAAGCTGTCTAGTTTTTATGCTAAGCGTTCGCTGACGCAGACGGCGATCGAACCGTCTGATCAGGCGGAGGCGATCTTTCTTTTCCTTTCCCAACGGCTCGCGAAAACCACCGGACATATCATTCCGGTCGATGGCGGCCTGCAGGACGGATTCATGCGGTAACTCCTGGCTTGTTTGTCCCGCTGTGGGACGTCAGCGTAACTTTCGGGAGATAAGACGATGCCGGAAAACTTTGAGATCGAATCGGGCTTTATCGCGGAACAGAACGCATCGGGCGCGACCGCGCTCGCTGAGGACTTTGAACATCTTGGCCGAAAGCTGAATCGACGTGGTGTCGATATCGACGCGATCGTCGAGAAATCGCGGACGCTTCGTGTCGCGATCCCGTCGTGGGGTGTCGGTACCGGCGGAACCCGGTTCGCAAGATTTCCGGGACCGGGCGAGCCGCGTGGTATCTACGAAAAACTCGAAGACTGTTCCACGATCAACAAGCTCGTCCGTACAACTCCGTCTGTCTCGCTTCATATTCCCTGGGACAAACCTGACGACAACACCGAGCTCGCTGCGGCCGCCGCGCGACACGGACTCGAGTTCGACGCAATGAACTCGAATACGTTTCAAGATCAGAACGGCTCGAATTCTTCGTATAAATTCGGCTCGCTGTCGCATGTCGACAAAGCAGTTCGTCGAAATGCGATCGAGCATAATCTCGATTGCATTCGGATCGGACAAGCGATCGGGTCGAAGGCCCTGACAGTTTGGGTTGGCGACGGGAGTAACTTCGCGGGGCAGTCAAACTTCAGGGGCGCGCTGGAACGGTATCTCGAGTCGATGCACGAGATCTATGCGGCGGTCCCGGACGACTGGCGTTTGTTCATCGAACACAAGATGTACGAACCCGCGTTCTACTCCACGGTGATCAGCGATTGGGGAACCAGCTATTACTGCGCGAGCGAACTCGGCAAGAAGGCCCAATGCCTTGTCGATCTCGGTCATCACGCACCGAACGTAAACATCGAGCAGATCGTTTCGCGTCTGATCCAGTTTCGTAAGCTCGGCGGATTTCACTTCAATGACAGCAAGTACGGCGACGACGATCTCGACGCCGGCTCCGTCAAGCCTTTTCAACTCTTCCTCATCTTCAACGAGCTTGTCGACGCGGACGGTATCGATGGCTTTGATCCCTCGTATATGCTCGATCAGTCGAAC
>DATEOJ010000355.1:0-4176 GCA_035274235.1 Pyrinomonadaceae bacterium | reverse complement strand
GACCGATGCGACAGAACTCCAGTTGTCGTTGGTCGCGATCTGACCTGCTGTCGCGGCACTCAAGCCATAGCTCTGCGTTCCGGCAGCAAGGTCAAAGTAAGTTGAGTTTGCTTTCGCTGTTGGCGTCGGCGACAGAGTGGTAAACGGAACTGTCGTCGTTATTGAAAGTAACGCGACGACGGCAAAAGTTAGAACGATAGATAGACGTTTGTGTCGACCAAGCCGCGACACACCGGCAACGATATGTTTCATGGTTTTATGGGCTGATTTTTGGATTGTCGGGAGGCGGGGACGTGGCCGTAGCGCATCGGCCAAGAAGGATAGTAGCACACGGCGGCGACCGAAGTCACCATTTTTCTTGTAGTTAGGAGTACCCGGTCAGCACCGGTTAGTAAACGACGACTCGCGGCTCGCTTCTGGCTGCGTCCGGCATTTACCTTGGCGGTCGAGAACCGCTCGATCGGGAGCTAACCTGAATCGAGCGGTACGACCCCGCGAATCACTTCGTCGGCAACTGCGAAACCGTCAATCCTTCGGCGGTCCACGCATAGCCCGCGAAGACTTGTGTCCGGTCAGAGGTGTTCTCTAACCTGACCTTCCACACGCCAGCTCCGATCGGACGGCTCGCGAACAAGGAACGGAACATTGTTCCTGCAAACGCCGATGTCGACAAACTCCTTCCGACAACTTTTCCATTGTCATCGATGAGCGACACACTCACCGATTGCTGTGCAAAGAACGTGATGCCAAGATTCGGTGCTGCCTCGACCGGGAGTTCGAGTTCGACAGTTTGTTTTGGTTCGAGCTTCAGTTCCTTTGTCCACGCGTCGTTAATGACCACTGACCCTAGCGATATCTCCGCTTCAGCGTTCGGGCCGCTCGCTCCGCTCGGACGTTCGTCGGCCAAAGAGTAAAGACTCTCACGCGCTGGGAGCAACTCGCTCACCGCGGCGCCGGGTCCGCCACTCATCGATGCACCGCTCTCCGTCTGCCATCGCCGCCAATCAGTCGGATCATTCTTTACCGGGCGCGGATATGTTCCCTTCGGTCCGGTGACCAAGTGCGGAAGGACGAAGCTGCCGAAATTCTTTGAGTCGGTGAGTTGATGATGAAGATCGTTCGACTGCCCGATATCGGACATACCGTAGTGGGCAGACTTCACCGTTACAAAGCCGTCGTTCCACTCGAGTCCGCCGCAGACTACCGGTACCGGATTGCCCGCGAGAGCTGACAACTTTGCTCCGCCGGTGTTCACGACGTAACGATTGAAGTTGATCATCTCGTCGTTAGTAAGCTCGCGTGCGGCTCGAAGCTCTTTGTTGAATATGCCGAGCTTGCCGAGAAATACATCGACGCACGGGACACCGCCATTCGGTGTTCCAAGCATAACGAGATGCTTCACCTGCGGACGAGCGTCGGGAACGACTGGCATCAGCTTGTGCAAGTAGAGACGCGCGACAAGACCGCCGGTAGAATGCGCGACCATGTCGACGTGCCACGCGTTCGACGTTTCCTGCGCGTACTTAACATAACGCGCCAACTGATCCGCGTTCTGGTAGGCCGAATCCGAATACCAACTCGGGTCGTCGAGTTTCCCCATGCTCATCGCGCCGTAGTGCGCATTTTCGCCGACGGCGAAGGCCTTCCAGTTGTAACTGTGCGTCGTCGTCAATAGGTTTTGATACAGCGGGTTCCAGACTCTATAGTCCGACCAGATGCCGTGGACGAGAACAAGCGGCTTCGGAGCGATGTTGAGCGGCTTTTCCTTTTCGTCTTTCTTTTGACCGTTCTCGGCAAGCTCCGCCTTTATGCGGTGGAGCAGATGCGGACGAGCATCGTCGAACCACGACTGACCTTCGGTGTCCCAAATGAACTCGAACTCCTTCTCTTCACCCGGCTCGATTCGGAACGATGATTCAGCGTTCGGAAGAACTTCGTCCGGTCGGGCGTAGTTATACTTATCGCCTTTGTATGTCTCGACCACCTTTAGATCCGCGTACTTTGTTTCCGCGGTCATGTTGATAACCTTCGCCTTAACCTTCACGCGATTGCCGTCGATCGTGGCGCCTTTCTCTTCGATCTCTTTCCAATCTTCGATATTCGGAAACTTTGGATGCTCGAACTTCAGATCGGTAATGAGAAGCTTGCCCGGGCATCGCGTGAACCGCCACGAGACTTCATAGATGAACGTTCGTACCTGACCGCGGCCATCGTCGCCCCAGATCTTTGACCCGGTAAGCGTGTCGGGATTGTCTGGATCAATCTTCTGACTGTCGATCGAAAAACTCTCACCTTCGATCTTGGTCGGTTCGTTTTCCGACTTGTCGTAGGGCTCGTTGTTCTTTGCCTGACAATGCCCGGTGCGTTTGGTGTGTTGCTCGCGTTTGTATGTCCCGTTTGCGTCGGGGAACTTAAGATTGAATGCGTAAGTGCCTGAAGCCTCGTCGACGCTAAGGTAATACGACTTGGCCGAACCTGTCGTCACTGCTTGCGTCTGGCGGTCGTCATTTCCCTCGATGATGAACCAGTGTCCGCTCTCTCGAGAGTTGCACGTGTCGAAAACTTTCTCCTGCCCCCAGGAAAGATCGTTGTCGGTGAACTGGACGTTCGTGCTAACGACCGGATTCTGCGGAATCTTGCTGTCAACGACAGCTCGGGCGGAGTAGTCGTAATCGCGCGATGTCTTGTGTTTGATCCGGTCCATCGCCTTTCGAATTCCCGGTTCGTCGGACTCGAGCGAATCCTTCAGCGTCTTTTTGAATGTTATGATCCCGCTCCACCCACCTGAACAGCGTGTGGAAGTCTGCTTCGCCTGGCTTGCCGCGACGGTTCGCGCTGCTGGTCGCCGCGTCTGTGCAGACACCGTTGATCCGGCGGATTGAAGTAGGGATAGAACGACGAGGCAGACAAAAACTTTGCGGTTCATTCGCGATTCTCCTATGACCCGATACAGGTCGACTCAGGAGTAAACGCGAAGAATCAGAGCGAAATGTCTCACGAACTCGGAGGAAGTGGTTCGTGTTATTTCGTGTTGTTTAGTGGTTTCAGTTCCTACGCGGAAGACTGAAACCACTAACTCACGGAAATCGCACGAACAATGGCAAGGCCCGCTATTTCCTATAAAGCTCGGGAAACTTCTGTTTGAGCGCCTCCAGCTTTGGCAGGTCATTCGCGACGATGTAGGGTTCGTCGGGATGGTTTTTGAGATAGTCCTGATGATATTTCTCCGCGACAAAGAATTCGCCAAGCGGTGAAACCTCGGTCACGATCTTTTTGTCGAATGCCTTCGACTTCTCGATCGCCACGATAAAATCTTCAGCCGCTTTCTTCTGCTTCGGACTCGAATAGAAGATCGCTGAGCGATACTGAGTACCAACGTCCGGACCCTGTCGATTCAACTCAGTCGGGTCGTGAGCAACTGCAAAAAAGATGTAGAGAAGCTGGTCGTAAGTTATCTTCGTCGGGTCGAATCGAATCTCGACCGACTCGGCATGCTTCGTAGATCCGCTACTGACCGCATCGTAATCCGCGGTGTCTTTTGTCCCACCGGCATATCCGGACCGGACATCGACAACCCCTTTGACGTGTTCGAAGACAGCCTCGACTCCCCAAAAACACCCACCCGCGAAGATAGCTTTCTCCTCGGCAGCCGGAGCCACGCATGCCGCGAGGGTAAGAAGGATCGCCACGTTACAAACTCGTAAAAGTGCTGATTTCATAAATCCTCTGTCTTCCGATATGATTCGATGATATCGCATAAATAGATTCGCAGGCCGTAAGAAAAACGCTATGTCCGACGTAATCGAATCATCTCGCGCACCGGAACCGGTTGGCCTCTATCCACACGCGCGACGTGTCGGAAATCTTTTGTTCCTATCCGGGGTTGGACCGCGGGAACGCGGAACGAAACAGATTCCGGGTGTAGAACTGAACGATGCCGGCGAGATCGTCTCATACGACATCGAGACTCAGTGTCGCTCCGTCTTTCAGAATGTTAGATACATTCTCGAAGACGCGGGTTCGTCATGGAGTCAGATCGTTGACGTAACTGTTTTTCTCACCAACATGAAGGACGACTTCGCGACATACAATCGCGTCTACGCCGAACATTTTTCCGACAACCGGCCGTGCCGAACGACCGTCGAGATCAATTCCCTTCCCACGCCGATCGCGATC
>DATEOJ010000354.1:0-3767 GCA_035274235.1 Pyrinomonadaceae bacterium | reverse complement strand
TACCCCCGGCCCTGTGGCCGGGGGCTAAATGCTTCCACTCGCTACGCGAGTTGGCTTGAGACACAACTGTCGACGTACACAATTATTCAGCATTTACGAAGACGAAAAGCGGCCAGCAAGCACCCGAATCCGAAAACGGCCAGTAAGAGACCAGTAACGTCACTCCACGTATAATGCTCGAATCCCGGATGCTCAGACGGGTGCGCGCTAGGGTCCCAAAAAAGGGCCGGCACAGAAGCAAGCGATAGCGACTGCGCCCAAAATGAGCGACCGTTTACTAATCATTTTTCAGTAACCTCAATCCCCAACTCATCCAACTGACCCGAGTCAACATCACCCGGCGAATCCATCATAAGATCCTGCGCTGACGCGGTCTTTGGAAACGCCATCACGTCACGGATGTTCTCAGTGCCGGTGAGGATCATACACGTGCGTTCGACACCGGCTGCGAATCCACCGTGCGGAGGTGTGCCGTACTCGAGTGCGTCGAGAAAGAATCCGAACTGTGTTCTCGCGCTCTCGGGCGACATGCCAAGCGCTTTGAAGTTCAGATCCTGAATCTCTTTCTGATGAATACGGATCGATCCGCCGGCGCATTCGTAGCCGTTGATCACGGCATCGTACGCTTTGGCGCGAACCTGACCTAGCAGATGATGATCCGCGTCGTTCATCACCGCTTGCTTGAAGAGCTCGAGGTCCTCGTCCATCGGCGATGTGAACGGATGATGTGCAGCCATATAGCGATCACTATCCTCGTCATGTTCGAACATCGGGAACTCAGTTACGATGAGCGCTTCGTAACGACTTCGATCGATAAGGTTCTCACGACGAGCGATCTCGTTCCGCAACGCACCGAGCGACGCCGCGACAACCGATTTGCGACCCGCGACGATCAGTATCGCGTCGCCCTTTTCGGCGCCCGCTTTCGAAGCAAGCTGTGAGACGGTCGATTCACCGAGCACTTTTAGAAGCGAGGACGTCGTCTCGTCTCCAAGCTTGATCCACGCAAGTGCGCCGGCACCGTAACGTTTTACGAACTCCTGCAGCTCATCGAGCTGCTTTCGCGAATAATCCGCCTTGCCCTTCGCGACGATCGCCTTTATCTCACCACCGTTTTCAAGAGTCGAGGCAAATGGTGCGAAATCCGTTTGTCGCAACTCCTCCGACAGGTCGTGCAGCTCCATCTCGAAACGCAGATCGGGTTTGTCCGAACCGTATCGACGCATCGCCTCGGCGTAGGTCATCCGCGGCCACTCCGTCGGCAAGTCCACATCGATCAACTTCAGCACATGATTGAACATGCCTTCCATCTCTCTGTAGACCTGTTCGCGATTGACGAAGGACATCTCCATATCGAGCTGTGTGAACTCAGGCTGACGATCCGCACGGAGATCTTCGTCGCGGAAGCATCGAGCGATCTGGTAGTACTTGTCGAAGCCGGCGATCATCGTGATCTGTTTCAGGATCTGCGGCGATTGCGGTAACGCGAAAAACTTTCCAGTATGGATGCGCGAAGGAACGATGAAGTCGCGTGCGCCTTCCGGCGTCGACTTCAAAAGGATCGGCGTCTCGATCTCGATGAAACCGCGCGTATCAAAGTACTCACGAATCTTCGAGACAGCCTTCGCGCGCATGCGGATGTTGTTCATCAACTGCGGACGACGCAGATCGAGATAGCGATACTTCAGACGCGTGTCTTCGCTCGCGAGATTTTCTGATCCCGCGACTTCGAGTTGGAACGGAGGAACCTTCGCGTCATTGAGAACTAGCAGCTCGTTGACCTTGATCTCAATATCTCCAGTCGCGAGCTTTGCGTTGTGCGTCCCTTCAGCGCGAGAGACGACCTCGCCCTTCACCGCGATGACGAACTCACCGCGTATATTCTTGGCCTTCGCATGAGCGTCCGTCGCAGTCTCCGAACTGACGACCACCTGCGTTATACCCTCGCGGTCGCGGAGATCGATAAAAGTAAACACGCCAAAGTCACGCTTCTTCGCGACCCAGCCCATTAACACGATCTGCTCCCCAACCTGCGACTCGCGCAGCTCCCCGCACGTATGCGTGCGTTGTAAAGTTCCTAATGTGTCCAACATATCAAAGAATGTTTTGCCCGCGAATAACGCGAATTTCGCTAATGATGTTCTTCATCGGTCCAGCTCCGAATCTCGTCATAAATCGTCCGCGATGCCCGCTTAGTGTTCGCGAGTCGCTCGTAGGCGAGCTTGGGGTGTTGTCCGAAGTTGACCAGAATCCCCAGCTCAAGGCCCAGCGCATTCAGATAATTCAAGGTTTGAGCACGGTGTGCGTCGGCGATTGCCGCCACGCTTTTGATCTCGACAACAATCCGGTCGTAGCAAATAAAGTCCGGTTTGAAGTAATGCGTCAATCGGTTTCCCTTGTAGCTCAAGTAAATCTCTGGTTGCGCGACGAGCGGCACGCATTGCATCGCGAATTCGAAACCTAAGCATTCTTGGTAAACAGGCTCTGTAAAACCAAAACCTTTATGGTTGTAAACCTCGAAGCATGCACCGATGATCTTATAGCTCTCATCCTTATAAAGTAGTGTCGCCATAGGGAGTATTAGCGAGATCCGCGTTATTCGCGGGCAAAAAGTCAGAAAATAAAAAACGCCTTTCGGTTTGGCGACAAACGAAAGGCGGAACGTCAAAAAAATAACGCTCTCGCCTCAGGTATTATTGTCGTCAACTCTCAAAACGGCGTTCATAAAAGCAAGGGAGATAATACAGGAACTACTTTCGATTTAGCAAACAGTATGAGTCTACCTCGACTCATCTTTTCGGTGCATTCTGTCTATTCGGCATATTCCGTGGTCTCCGTCTGGGTTAACCACGGAACACACGGACGGCGTGCGCCCAACTAGAAGTAGACGCGGGCGAAATAATAGAGGATAGGTGCGTTGAGCAGTAGGCTGTCGAGCCTGTCGAGCAACCCCCCGTGACCGGGGAGAATACTCGCAGCGTCTTTGGTATTCGCGCCGCGTTTCATCGCACTCTCGGCGAGGTCGCCTAGTACGCCGACCGCGGCCATGACCATCGCAAGCGGTATCGACGCGTAGTAGGGAAGCTCGGGAAAAAACCAAAAGGTTGCGAGAGCGGCAAACGCTGCCGCCGCGACAAGTCCACCGGCCAGACCTTCCCAGGTCTTTCCGGGTGAGATCTTCGGAGCAAGTTTGTGTTTCCCAAATGCACGCCCGGCGAAGTAGGCTCCCGTATCAGAACCCATCAAGACTAGAAAAAAGAAACCGAGAAGGTGAGTGGAGAGCGAAGGTCGATTTTCAAACCCGACACGCGTAGCGATTAGGAACCCACCGAGGAATGCGACATAGAGCACGCCAAGAATCGTGACCCCCACTCCGGCGAGCAGTTTCGAAAAATCTGCTTGAAAGCGAAAGGTTTGCGTGATTAGAACGACGATGACGAAAGCTGCCAGTGTCATCAAGAGCGCGTCGGGCGACTGCGTCGGGGCGTCGAAGATGAATGCGATCGTTAATGCCGTGGCACCGAGATACGCGATTGAGGCGTCGGCTTTTAGTTCGAGCTTTTTCGTCAGCGAGTAAAACTCAAAGAGTCCCGCCGCTAAAGCGAGCACGGCGATCCCGACGAAGATCCAAACCGTCGCGGGAACATACAACGGCAACACGATCGACGCGATCAAGATCGGCAACGCGACAACAGCTGTGAGTATTCGAGTCTTCATAAAAAACGGAATCGCGAACCGAGAGGCAGTACCGCCTGCGTTAGCGGGTG
>DATEOJ010000353.1:0-8468 GCA_035274235.1 Pyrinomonadaceae bacterium | reverse complement strand
CCCCTTGTCGTTTATGAAATATTGCTCGTTCCACGTTCCGCTAGTAACCCGGCGAGCCACGCGCACGGAACGGACACCAGGGCGAGAGCGATTGGATACCAAGCGGGACTGAGTCCCATGGGTATGACAGCGATCGCGGCGGCGCCTGCCGCCAACAGCCCGATAAAACCGAGAACCAGGGAATGAAACAATGGCCGCGACGGGGCGAGCCGCGCAGTTATATAACAACCGACTATCGATAGAACGGTTCGGTACGCGAGTGCCAGTATCAGCATCCACGGTGTATGGAGACCTTGCTCGGGCGGTGGAAAGATTCCGGCTCCTTCGAGGATCTTGTCCATCGCGGTATGAGAGATGACGATGAATATCAAACCGGCCAGAACCGCACCGATGCTTTTCAGTATGTTCATACTGTCGCTCCTTTTAGTTTGAGATAGTGGTCACGCTGCTTTTTGTCGAGCTTTTCGATCGAGTAGCGCAATAGCACTCGCGGCATTGTAGCGGCGTACTTGTCGAGAAAGGCGAGAAGCTTCTTTCGGTCCTTGTCGCCTGCGGTGCGAAGCATCCAGCCGGTTCCCTTATGAACGAGATCCTCTTTGTCCTTCAGCAACATCTCGGCGATCGCGAACGTGTCGTCGGTCTCTTTCATCTTCAGGATGAAGTGCGCGGTTGCGAGAATAGCGGTGCGACGTTCCCACATGTCCTTCGACCGGGCGAGTTTGTATAAAATGTCTCGCGGTTTGTCCGCGAGATATTTTCCAACCACGTAGTAAGCGGCGAGGTCGACGAGGTCCCAGTTGTTTACCCGATCGTGACGGCGAAGATAAAGATCGCTCAGTTCTTTGAGTCGTTCTTCGCTGCACTTCGCTTTTGCACACTGCCCCATGATACTCATCGCCCCGGCCCGCACTTCGTGGATCGGACTTTCCATTAGCTTCTCGATCTCATCGACAGGCATGTCGCGAAACTCTTTTCCAAGCTCGAACACATTGCCCATCTTCACTCCGATGAAGTAATCGTCCTTCGGCTGCTTCTTCGGATCGAATCTGAAATAGCGCGTGTGCTTTTGCAATTCGTCGTCCGACCGGAGTGCTTTCAGCCGTTTGGTGAATTCGGTTGCGGTCAGTTTTGAAGCCATAGATTCACTTACCGTCGTACGCATCTTGCAGCTTCTGGATGTCCAGCTTCTGCATCTCGAGCATTGCCTGGATAGCACGTTGCGAGCCTTCTTTGTCCGGGCCACCGATCAAGCTTCCGAGAACGGTGGGAACCACCTGCCACGACAGACCGAACTTATCCTTCACCCAGCCGCACTTCGTCTCCTCGCCTCCGTCAGCCGTCAGACGCGACCAGTAATAGTCCACCTCATCCTGATCTTTGCAGTCGATGACGAACGAGATCGACTCGTTGAACTTGTACTTGGGCCCACCATTGAGCGCCGTGAACTTCTGCCCCGCGATCTCGAAATTGACGACCATCACGGATCCTTTAGGCTGCCCAACTTTTTCGCCTGCGTCGCCCTCGTAGTTGGCCGCCGCACCGATCGCCGCCTCGTTAAAGATCGAAGTGTAAAATGCAGCGGCTTCTTCGGCGTTATTGTCGAACCATAAGAACGGTGTGATTTTCTGTGTCATTTGCTTTCTCCTTTCGCTGGGTCAAAACTATGCTGCTGATGATTTCGTGCCGGTCTCGTCGGCGAGCAGGGAATCAAGCTTCTCGTAGCCATCATTAACGCCTCGATCCATGCCTGAGGCGATCATCCCGTCGCGATCTTCCACTGACTGAAAGACCGACTGGTGAACAAGACGGCATCGACCGCCGGGCAACTCTTCGAATTTCGTCGTCCCAAGAATCACGTGGCCTCGTTCGGGCAGACCGTCGAACTCGAACGTACCGATGATGCGTTCCGGTTCAACCAACTGATGATAGACACCGAGAAAACCGTAGGTGTGGCCATCGCGCTCGTGAGTGAAGCGATATGATCCCCCATCGCGAGGCTCCCATTTTTCGATCGTCATTTTCATATCGCGCGGTCCGACCCACTTAACGTAGATCTCCGCATCGGTGTGCGCTTTAAATACAAGTTCGCGAGGAGCGTCGAACTCTCGCTTGATGAACAGTTCCTGCTTTCCCGGTTCAGCGATGATCTCTGTCTTATTTGCCATTGTCTTTTTCTCCTTTCGTCTTTTCCTGGATCTCTTTTAGGTATTCGTCGAGCCGGTCGAAGCTCTCTTCCCAGAACTGGCGGTAATCACCGATCCAGTCCGACGCATCCTTTAGCGGCGCGGCCTCGAGAGCACACGGACGCCATTGTTTGTCTTTGCCGCGGCGTATCAACTTCGCCTTCTCCAAAACCTTTAGGTGTTTAGAGATCGCCGGCAGGGTCATGCGAAACGGCTTCGCGATCTCCTGGACGCCGGCCTCGCCGAACGCAAGTCGTGAAAGGATCTCGCGACGCGTCGGGTCGGCCAGTGCTCCGAATACTCGGCTCAAGTTGTCAGATGCGGCTGCAGCCATTTTCGTATTTAACCAAGTGGTAAAATACAACGGGAAGAAAAAGGCTGTCAAGCCCTTTTTGAAGTGAACCTGACAGCCGGTATTTCTAAGCAGTCGCAGACTTGTCTTTTTTACCTACCGCTTTTTGTTTGACAGCAAATGAACGAAGTTCCGAGATCTTCTCACCCTCGAACGTGTACACGTCGCAGAAAGAGTAATTTACTTTCTCGCCTTTCTCGTTCATTGTCATCTCGCCGTAGGCCGCGGCCGAGTCGCCTTCGGCAATGATCTTATCGGTCGAAAGTTTCTCCAACTTAAAATCGCCCATGTCCTTGACGAAGTCCCGAATCGATTGTTTTCCGGTCCGCGTGTCGTCGCCCGTCATGGTCCATTTAACGTTCTCGGTGCAGTTGTCGAGGAAGACCTCCGGATTATTCTTTTCAAAACCGGCGTTGACCTTCTCGATGATCGCTTTGTAGTTTGCTGCTGACATTTACTTCTCCTTGATCTAGCAAGCGCGTCATGAACGCGCCAGTCCATAAAAACACAAACAATCGAACGTCCGGAGACGTTTCGATTCTTCGATTCTTCCATTGCAATGTAGAAGGGACGCCAGAGTAGGGGTTCAGGTTTGCTGCAAAAAAGTTTCGCGTACGGGTAGATCTATTTTGCGTCAATGGCGAATCGACATTTGGGTAAACCTGTACGATCACATTTCTCGCTTACTTTTACTCCGACGATCTCCTGTACCGCTGACTCGGTGGCCTTACAAACTTCGGGATGTTCCGCAACGACGTCCGCAAACGGACAGCTGTCACTTTCGATACTGAGTCGATCACCTCGCTCTACGATGCGAGCCGCCCCGCCAAGGCTTTCAAGCGCGAGGAGCGCCGTCTTGACCCTCTCATTCAACGAAGTCGCTCTATTACCCAAGTCCTCGCCTGCGACTGATCGTCCCACGTCGCGCATGATCTCGAGCAGCTCTTTCGGAGCGAGTCGACTCTTCAACACCGTGAGCAGTTTATTGAGAATCGAATCGTAGTGTTTGGGAAAAATATGTCGGGCTTCATCCGTCAGACCGTAAACCGAATGCGGCTTTCGAAACCCCTTGGTCGTGCCTACACTCGTTACCAAACCGTCGCGTTCAAGCGCGATCAAGTGTGAGCGAACAGCGTTGTCGGTGAGGTCGACCTTTTCCGCGATCTCATTGACGGTCCTGGACGACTCGCGGAGAAGTAATACTATCTGCCCTCGGGTACTTTCGAAAAACCTTGTATCTAGCTTCGTGGTCGGCATTACATCCGTAATTTATCACACAATTCGCGTTTAGCCCAATAAGTCCAAAACTTCCTTGACTTATTAGTTTGATTGGAAGTATGCTTCGGCTCACAGCAGTTATTTCGCTTTCTAAAGGAGGAAATCAATGGAAACAGTACTTGAGAGTGGACGTGTTACTAGCCGAACTTCGGAGATCTCGACCGCGGACCTTACTAGTCCGGCATATCAGGCATACCTGATCTTGCGGACCGGTTTCACCGTCGCGCCGATTATCGCCGGTGTCGACAAATTCCTGCACATGCTTGTGAACTGGGATCAGTACCTGCCGCCGCTTGTTAACAATCTGCTCGGCGGACACGGGCACGAGTTCATGTACGCGGTCGGCGTGATCGAGATCGTAGCTGGTATCGGTATCGCGCTAAAGCCGAAGTTCTTCGGCTACGTCGTGGCCGTGTGGTTGCTCGCGATTATCGCGAACCTATTGATGATACCGGGATTCTTTGATGTCGCCCTGCGCGACCTGGGTCTTGCACTTGGAGCTCTAGCCCTAGCGCGACTTGCGGCGGTTTACGATAAGTAGGATGTGACTATGGAGTTCCACGGTGGGGCGGAACTCCGTTTATTTTTTGGGACGCTCGTTCGCTTTAAGAACGCGTTTGCGTAAACGAATCGCTTTCGGAGTGACCTCGATCAGTTCATCGTCGGCAATGAACTCAAGTGCACGCTCAAGCGACATCTCGCGGACCGGGACCAGTCGCATCGCCTCATCCGCCGACGTCGTGCGCATGTTCGAGAGTTTCTTTTCTTTGATCGGGTTAACGTCGAGATCGACTGCCCGAGCATTCTCGCCGACGATCATGCCTTCGTAAACTTTGATCTGCGGTTTTACAAAAAGAGTTCCGCGTTCCTGCAGGTTGTAGAGCGCGTATGTGTTCGTTTCGCCCATACGATCGGAGACCAGCGATCCTGTCGCACGTCCTTTAAGTTCGCCCTGCCATTTATCGAAACGGAGGAACAACGTATTCAACAAACCGGTGCCCTTCGTCTCGGTCAAAAACTCTCCGCGAAATCCGATCAGACCGCGAGACGGAACTTCGTATTCCAGGCGGACGCGGCCCGAACCGTTGTTGATCATCTTCGTCATCTGACCTTTGCGTCGGCCGAGTGCTTCGGTGACGACACCGATAAACTCTTCCGGAACATCGATCACGACCTGCTCGATCGGCTCAAGCTTCTCGCCCGTCTTCTCATCCTGTTTCGTGATGACCTCGGGTTTCGCGACCTGCACTTCGTAACCTTCACGTCTCATCATCTCGATCAAGATCGCGAGTTGAAGCTCGCCGCGGCCCGAGACCTTGAATTGTTCCGGAGCGAGCTCGTCCTGCGTAATTCGAAGGGCGACGTTGCCGAGAAGCTCTCGATCGAGACGGTCCTTGATCTGTCGCGACGTAACAAACTTTCCGTCGATTCCGGAGAACGGCGAGTTGTTGACGCTGAAGATCATGGAGATCGTCGGCTCGTCAACAGCGATGACCGGGAGCGGTCGCGGATTATCAACTAATGTGATCGTCTCGCCGATGTTGATGTCATCGAATCCGGCAAGCGCGACGATCTCGCCGACACCCGCGGTATCTACCGACTCGCGTTCCAGACCCTCGAAAACGAAAAGCTCTTTGACGCGCGTTTTCTGCGTCGAGCCATCGACCTTCGCGACAATCACTTCTTGATTCTTCGAAATGTCACCCGAGAAAATACGGCCGATCGCGAGACGGCCGACGAACGGGTTGTAGTCGATATTCGCGACCAGCAACTGAAGCGAGTCCGTCCGGATCGCGTGTGGCGCAGGTATCGTTTCGAGGATCTGATCGAACAACGGTTGGAGATTCTTCGATTCGTCCGCGAGTTCTTTCTTTGCAATACCATCGCGCGAAATGGCATACAGGATCGGGAATTCGATCTGCTGATCATTTGCTCCGAGATCGATGAACAGATCATAGATCTCATTCACGACCTCTTCGGGGCGTGCATCCTGGCGATCGATCTTGTTAACTACTGCGATCGCAGGCAGATTCAACTCGAGAGCCTTCCGTAAAACGAAACGTGTCTGCGGCAAACACCCCTCGGCGGAATCAACCAGCAGCACGATACCGTCGACCATCTTCAAAACTCGTTCGACCTCGCCACCGAAGTCGGCGTGACCCGGGGTGTCGACGATGTTGATCTTGTAATCGCCATAACGCACCGACGTGTTCTTCGCCATGATCGTGATCCCGCGCTCGCGCTCGAGATCCATCGAGTCCATGACGCGTTCAACGATCGCTTCGTTGTCGCGGTAGGTCCCCGACTGCTTTAGCATCGTGTCGACGAGAGTCGTCTTGCCATGGTCGACGTGGGCGATGATTGCGATGTTCCTGATCTTGTTGGTATCTATCATTAATTCAGCCTCGAAAAGAATCGAAAATGATGAATCATCGAAGGCGAAAACGCAAACGACGTAAAAACGCCGGCCCTTGGCGGACCGGCGTTTGGAGGCAGCACATTTATGGAAGCTGTTATTCTGGCTGTGCTTTAGCTCCGGGCGGCATCGTGGGTGAAGTCGTTGGAGAGGTTGTCGGCGAAGTGGTCGGCATTGTAGTTGGAGATGTAGTTGGCGACGTTGTAGGTGACGTTGTCGGGTCGGTTTTCGGCCCCTGGGCAACGCAGTGGAACGTGCCGGAAAGGACGGTCGTGGTACCGTTTCGTACCGTTATCGCCGTGCCTTCATCGATCGTGGCGGTTGTTGTTTCGAGACGGAGTTGGCCGTTCTTACTCTTACCGACGGCGACCGTGCCTACCTTTGTATCCCCGATGAAAACATCGAGGCTAGTATCGGCCGTCGCTCCCTTCACGTTTACCGAAAGGCGATTGCTGCCCTTCTCGCGAAACATTGCTTTGCCCGATACTCCGCCGTCGCCGGTCAGGTCGGCGGTTAGAGGTCCATTAGGACATTCAAACGTTGACTCGATTGCATCTGCCGAGAAAATTCCCGTTGCAGGGATCAACGCCCATAACACCGTAAGCACGGTACATAACCAAACCGTCCGACGGTTATTTTTGTAAATTCGTTTCATCTTTCCCCCTTGTGATCGGAAATATCTGTGGAGGCTTCGGACGGGGTGGGCAGTTGGAACAAGTAAAACAAAAATGGCCGGACATCTCTGTACGGCCGCGTACACTGAGTTTATGTATTGGGCGAGCCGATCTGCCGGAGAGCCTCGAAAAGAACGATCGCGACACTGTTCGCTAAATTCAAACTGCGGACATTCGTGTTTGGCATCGGGATCTTAAGGCAACGATCAGGGTTCGAGGAGAGCACGTCGGCAGGCAGTCCGCGAGTCTCGGGGCCAAAGATCAGACAATCATCTTTTTCAAACTTCCAACTCGTGTATGGAACAGTCGCCTTGGTCGTCAGGTAAAGGAAACGAGACGAGGGAAGCGCGGCGTAGAGGTCATCCATACTGACGTACCGATGAAGCGTAACTTCATTCCAGTAGTCGAGCCCGGCACGTTTGAGCGTACGGTCGTCCATCCGAAATCCGGTGACGCCGACGACATGCAGATCCGTAAAAGTCGCGGCACACAGACGTGCAATGTTCCCCGTGTTGGGTGGTATTTCGGGTTCAAAGAGAGCGATATGGACCATTTGTGACGGTAAGCCAAGGTGGCTTGCGAAAATCGTTTGAGCCTCGACGGCACTGCAATCTACAAGCTAAGCATCCCAACCCTTATGTATTTCATCAATAGACACGGGCTTAGTTGGCACAGTTAAGTATGCTACAATCCGGTTTTCGTGGGCCTTCTCGTTTAATTACCAAGGAGAAATATCGATTAGTGATTTCGCGTTTTAATATCTTAACGCCGTTGGCTATTGTCGTGCTGTTTTTGACCCGGATGGTCGCGGCACAGGAGCCTGCGACGCAAAAACCGGCCGAGAAGAAGGCGGAAGGAAAGGCAGGGCAGGAAAAAGCCGTCGATCAGAAGACGGAGAAATCCACCCCCCCACCTGTTATCAGCACGAAGGATCAGGCTAAGACTGCCACTGCCGAGCAAGTTGCTGAATCGTCGATCCTGGTATACGGCGGTCTGGTCGGGGGCCGTTTGACCCTGAATCAGATCCGGAAGACTGCGTTCGAAAAAGGGAAGATCAGCATTGCAAATGCTGAAGGTAAGATCGAGCAGGCGACTTATCAGCGGTGGACCCAGCGAGCTGAGACGCTCACTAAGGAGAAGATCCGGCTCGAGCTTGATTTTCCTAATGCACGCTATTCGCTGGTATTCAATGCCGAGAAGATCTTCGGAGTACACGAGGACCAGACATTCACACCGCGCGAGGACGCGGCAAAATCGTTTGAGTACAACATCATTCACGGTCTGGAGGCGTTGCTCCGATACAAGGAGAATGAGTCGAAGCTCGAGTTGGGCGGGAAGGAAAAGATCTTAGGTGTTGAGTACTACCTACTGGATGTTACCGACAAGCAGGCTCGTAAGACCCGCTTCTTTATATCCGCAAAAACGTTCCGCGTGATGATGCTCGACTACGAAGAAGCTGGACAGAAGTATCGCCGCAGATTCTACGACTACAACTACGCACAGGGCACGTTGGTTCCGTACCTAACCATCCTTTGGGCGGGCGAAAAGATCGTTGAGCAGACCGA
>DATEOJ010000352.1:0-3928 GCA_035274235.1 Pyrinomonadaceae bacterium | reverse complement strand
GTGGTGGACAGCGACCGGCCGTTGTTAGGACGGTCGTGAGTTTCACACCAAGAGCAATTGAGAAGCTACGGGACTTCCGAGAGTCGCAGGATGAGTACGTTAGGGTTGGGGTTTTTCTGGATCAGAACAAAGAGTTTACCTACGACGTCGCCTTCGAGGTGAGTCCGACGAGCGCTGACGATTTCGCCTCTGAGCAGGATCTATTTCAGATACGAGTCCGGAAGGATGCCGCCTCATATCTTGAGGGAGCTACGATCGACTGGTGCGTTCAGCCCGATGGTCACGAAGGATTCTACTTTGAGAATCCAAATGCCTTGCCCGACCAACCATCGCATTAGCTTTATCCTCGACCCGAAGTCCTTTCTTAAGGTCGGACATTGTTCATGACCGATTCTCAACTGGCAGCGTCGGGTTAGTAAGCATATCAAAGTCAGATTGCTCCTGCCGTTGGCGTCCCCAGCTCGGCTGAGTCCGGTTATTTCGCAGCCTTTACCTTTTCTATGAATGGTCTGACTTGTTCGGCGACCAGGGGATGAAAGGAGCTTTGGGTTAGGTAGACTCCGTCCGCGCGCAATTTGGCCAGAATCCTTGCGGCGTCTGCCGTGTACTCTTCAGCATTTATCATAATTATCGCCGCCGCCGCGTAACTGTTCACAAAGCCTTCTTTTTTCGTCATCATTGATGCCAACTTCGGCGCATATTTTTTCGCTCCGAGTATTCCCAGTGCCAACGCCGCATCGACCTGGACCCGTTGCTCCTCATCGTCCAGCATCATTCCGATCTTGTCGGTATACTCGTTGGCTCCGAGAAGCGCAAGAGCTTTGGCGGCATCTCCCTTTTTGTATTGATCTGCCAAGAGCTTCGCAACGTCCGCGGAGTTCTCCTTCGCGTTGATCCGAACCAGTGCATACATCGCCGCTTCCGCAGTGTCGCTGTTGAACTCGCTTTGCATTGCAGCGAGAAGCTCTTTTTTATGATTTTGTGCGGTCCCGGTCTCGACGAGGAAATGGACAGGCGAAGGGTCGTCGCGAAAGCTGTTCGGGACACCAAGAAGCGCGGCGACTTCTTTTGCGTGTTCTTTCGCTCCGAGCAAGGTCAACGCAGTGATCGCACCGGACCGATCATAATCGTTCTTGCTTTTCAGAAATGGGAGGATGTCAGCTTTATTTTCCGTGGCGCCCAGTAACCCGAGCCCAATTGCGGCGCGGCCTTTGTCGTAGATCTGGGAATACTCATCGTCCGCATCTTTTCTCTTCACAATCTTGAGAAGTAGAGGAATGCTTTCACGGTCGCCGTTTATCCCACACACGATCGCCGCGAATGCCCTGACCGACTGATCGCTATCACCGAGCCACGAGGCAACCTTCTCCTTGAATGCTTTCAAGCCACCGAGCGAATCGAGAGGGGGTTTGTTACCTCCCGCGTGCTGCTGAAGCGCCCCCATAAACTTTTCGAACGACGACAGCACTTCATGGACACGCTTAAGATCCGCATAGTCGTGAGTCAACGTCCACATCGCGGATTGAAGCATATTGGCATGCTTAGGATCACTGTACCGGCGCAATAGAGCAGTGATCTCTTCATCGGCCGAGTCCGCACTTACCTCTGCGATTCCTCCGGGCGACATGCCGCTAGCGCACGAGACGCAGATGGAAAGTAAAAGTGTAACGAGAAGGTGTTGTCGAAAGCTCATACGTCTCTGAACCGATATTCTACCAGCAAAAAAGTAAGGCCGGAGTATAAGATGACCAGGGCTAGCAATTCAAAAATTAGAAACCTACCGCGGAGGCGGGGCGTATCGAGAGCTACATGACCAACAATCTGATGCTTCGCAATACGTCGCTGGTCTTAATGCTTCTGCTGACGCTGCATGTCGTCGATGATGTAATTCACGGGTTCGATTCGGCGGGGCTCATGAACATGATCGGCATCGTCGTTCTCGGTTTCCTGATCTACGGAACGATGGTGCTCCATGACCGGGTGTCGGGTCATATCGTGATGCTTTTCATCGCTCTCTTTTCGGCGTTGATGCCGGTCATTCATTTGCGAAGCGCGCGGATAAATGAGACGGCTCAGGCGAGTGGTGGATTCTTTTTTATCTGGACACTCTGGGCCCTGGGCGGCATCGGCATCTTCGGTATCATCCTCGCGACGCAGGGGTTGGTTAATTTTCGGAAGAACAAGAGAAGAGTTTCGGGGTCATAAACCTGCGCCCATCTCTCACATCGCGAAACATTTCTATCTCAATTCGGTAAAATTAGGCTAAACTCTTGCCTACCTTTGACCCCACCGACTTCACTACTGAGAGGAGAATATCTAATGACTAGATCGTCGTCGCTAATCCTAATCGCGGTTATCGCATTGGCAACGTTTCTCACCGAACCGGCAATGGGACAGTTTCCCTCGATCCCGAAGATAAGGGTCCCGAAGATCACTACTAAGAAAGAGACTCCCCCGACTCCGAGCGATTCTAGTACTACGACTTCGGATTCGGCTACGACCACGACTACCAGTTCGAATACCGAATCGTCAGCTACCGCACGAAGTAACGTCAACGCGCGCGGGGTACCGATCCAGGGTGCGAAGTTGATCTTCTCACCGAACCCCGACATGTCGAGTCCGAAGGCGAGTTTCACCTCTTCGGAAAACATCTACGGCCGGATCGATTTCGGCGGAAGGACGATGTACGACGCATTCGGTTGGAAGGCAATGGGCGATCGGAAGTTTTATTACGTGAGTTACTTTTTAAATATCTATCCGGCGGGCAAACCGGGCTGGGAACACGATTGGCACAATGGCCGCGGTTACACTCTCGTTTCGAAGGAAGACGCGCAGAAAACATATTGGAACTTCGACGTGCTTCCCGACCCGACGAAATCAACGACGATCTCGAGCGCGATCGCGGACGAGCTGCAGTATTACAACAGCCCGTCGGGAATGTGGCCCGAGATCCGCGACATGGATAATGCCCGACGCTTGTTTCCTGCGAACGGGATGTACGACGTCGACATAACGATCTACGGTGATTCGTACGACGACTGGGGTAAACCGACCGGAGATTTCGAAAAGCATGCGACGGTATCCGCCGTGATCCCATTCCAGTTCAGCGGCACGGACGGACAAAGGTTAGCGTCAGGCTACGAGAAAGCGAGAGAGGCGATTGAGTCCGCGAAGAATCGTAAAGAGATGCTTCACGCGATGCCGGCGTGGTGGTACAAGGCCTGGACGCCGACCGATGCAAAGCTCGCGCCCGCGCGGCTCACTCCTATGATCAAGGGTTTCATCGGCCAGTGGAATCTGACCTATATGAAACACATGATCACCGCGTTCACGGGGCCGCTTTGGGTAATCGAGAAGAATAGCCTTGGAATTCCCGAGTACCGCATGGTGAGTCCGTACATCTATGTCATCTACAAAGATGCGAAGGACAACTCATGCCAGGTCGGAGCCGTGTATATGCGCGAATCCTACTCCGGTGCGGGCACCTACGGCTCGCCGTATCTCGGCGGCATTCGCGACATCCAATACATCGACTGCGCGGCGGTAAAGTGAAACTCGTTCCATTTTGGATTTTAGATTTTGGATTTTGGATTGGAGTCGAGATGAAAACTCGACTCCGTTTTTGTTTGAAAACTTGGCGACACAAGTCAGAACCGGAAGCGGTAGCGACCGGGTCACCCGTCTACAACGAAGAGCCCCAGTGACCTTAGGTCCGAGACTCTCCCAGGGATACCCAGTCGCTACCGCTCCCGGTTCTGACTTCTGTCGCCACGGTCCGAGCGATTCTCATCACTCGTGTACAGCGTCAGAAGTCTTGCCGAGAGTCTCTTGCTATTATTTGGGCCATATGAAAAGACTTTTCCTCACGGCTTTCTTTTTCCTCATCGCAACTTTCTCAGCGCCTTCTCAAGCACCCTCTACATTCCTT
>DATEOJ010000351.1:0-2733 GCA_035274235.1 Pyrinomonadaceae bacterium | reverse complement strand
GCAGCCATCGCGTGTATAACTCACCGCTCGGTCGATCATTAAAACCGCCGACATCGCATCCGACAAAGGGCACACCCGATACACTTAGATTCGTCAGCATCGGTATCGACAGCGCGAGGTGATCCCAACTGGCGTAGTTGTCGCCGGTCCACACAGCCGAGAAACGCTGAACACCGGCGAACCCCGCACGCGTCAGCACGAACGGACGCTTGTCCGGTCGAAGCTTTTTCACGCCATCGAACGTCGAACGCGCCATCTGCATTCCGTAGACATTGTGATAACGCTTGTGCGTCCCCGCGAGTCCGTCGCCGACGTGCGGAGTGTCGTACGGAAATGTTTTGTCGGGATGATGGAACGTGTCGGGCTTCGCGGTCTTCTCCGTGAGGAAAACGCCGGGCTCGTTCATGTCATTCCAGAAACCGGCGATGCCCTCGTCGATGTGACCTTTGAACTCCGACCCAAACCACGCTCGCGCCTTTGGATCCGTGAAATCCGGAAAGGCCGAAGCTTCTGGCCAGACGTTTCGATTTAGTTCGGTACCATCGGGATTCTTCACAAACATGCCGAGACGTTTTCCATCGGCATAGACACGGTATTTCGGATCGACCTTGATCCCGGGATCGATGATGAGAACCGTCTGAATGCCATCGGCCTTCAGATCGCCCACAAGTTTTTTTGGATCGGGAAACCGCGCCTTGTCCCAGGTGAAAACTCGATAGCCATCCATGTAATCGATGTCGAGGTAGATCACATCGAGCGGGATCTTGCGCGAGCGAAATCCGTCAGCGATCTCGCGAACCCGTTTCTCGGGAAAGTAAGACCAACGCGACTGTTGATTCCCGAGCGACCACATCGGCGGCAACGGAGTTTTGCCGGTCAGCTCGGCATAGTCTTCCATCACCTTCTTCGGCGAACGTTCTTTGCCGCCCGTGAAGACAAAATAGTCGAGCTCACCGCCGTCGGCACCGAACGAGTAACGCTGCGGCGAAGAGTTGCCCATATCGAACCAGGTTCGAAATGTATTGTTGAAAAATAATCCGTACGCCTTGCCGTCGCGAAGGGCGTAGAAGAACGGGATCGATTGATAGACCGGGTCCGTGCCGACCGGATAGGAGAACGTGTCGGTATTCCAGTTGACGATGAACTTGCCGTTGCGCGACATCTCGGGAAAAGCTTTTTCGCCAAAACCGTAATATGTCTCCACCTCGCCGTTTCGAAGTTTTGAAGATTGGATCTCGCCGGTTGCGCGGTCAAACTGGACAGATCGCGATCGGTCGCCCTCGACGATCACGCGTCCCGCCTCATCGATCACGCGGATGGCGAACGGACCCCGGTCGATAACGACCCTCGTGCCGGAGTAATTGGTTAACGTTACTTGTTTCGGGGTCTGCGACAGAGTCGTCCTCGGCGTGTGACGATCGAGTGAGTAATCGATGGCGTATGAGAAGTCACGCTCGAATGTCCCGCTCGGCGCGATGCGAATGCGGATGACATCGATGTCGAAGAATTCGATCTGAACGCGTGCGCGACTGGTCGTGTCGAGCGTGACCGCGTTTGGTTTCGAACGCGTTACGCGAGTGACGTTGCCCATCGTCTGCCATGCCGCAAACGTGTGACTAGAAAGTAAGAGCGTTACGACTAGAGCGAGATTCAACTTCATCTTTTTTGACACCACCCGATACCTTGGCGACAATCTGCGAGGCAATGACCGAAAGCTCACGCCTAAAATACTACACACTCGCCGGCTTCTTCGTCATCGGAGTTGTCACGGTTCTGCTTGGCCAGGTCCTGCCGATCCTTTCCCGACGTCTGGATCTCAATGATGCCGAGGCGGGGACATTGTTCATTGCGCAGTTCTCTGGATCACTGCTTGGAACGTTGTTCTCATCGCGTATTGCCCGATCGAGTGGGTTTGTAATGACGACGCTGATTGGACTCGTGATGATGGTCGTCGGACTACCGGGCCTGAACTTCTCGCACTTCGTTCTCTGTTGGAGCTCGGTCTTCGTGTACGGCATCGGACTCGGGCTAACGATTCCCGCCGTCAACCTCCTAACGATCGAATCGACGCCGCCGGATAAACAATCATCCGCGATAAATCTCATCAACTTTGCGTGGGGCGTCGGCGCGATCTGCAGTCAGCCGTTTGCCCAGTTGGTATCTCGTGGCGAGAGCTTGGTCGCAGTCTCGCTGATCCTCGATATCATACTCGTCGTGCTCGTCATCTGCTTCGTTTCGCTTCACCGAATCTATTCGGCGTCGCGTGTCGAGCACGAGCCGAGTGATTCGAGTCCGCAGATCTGGAGACGACCGAGTTCGTGGTTGTTTATTCTCTTCGGCTTTTTTGTGATCGGCATCGAGACCGGTCTCGGCGGTTGGCTGACGAGCTACTCCGAAGCGCTCAAACGAATGGGACACGATGGGATCAACACCGCGGTCGTGTTTTTTACGTTTATGGTAATCGGCCGCGGTCTCGCGTCGGTTATCTCGCGACGCTTGTCGGAAAACGTTTTGATCTCGATCTGCGCGATAGTGCTCCTGACGGGAATTGTTCTGATCGTGAGTTCGGAGTCAGCGGCGATCGTCGGCGCTGCGATCGCGGGTCTCGGGACGTCGGCGATCTTCCCGACGAACATGGTCCGGTTTACGCGGATCTTCGGACCCGACGCAATTAGTCAGGCGACGCCGCTCTTCATTTCGGGCATCATCGGTGCTGCATCGTTGAGTTGGCTG
>DATEOJ010000350.1:0-5708 GCA_035274235.1 Pyrinomonadaceae bacterium | reverse complement strand
CCCCAGCTCACGCTGGGGGCTATATGCTGTCACTCGCTACGCGAGTTTGCTCTCGAGACGTTTAAGCTGGCGGCTGACGCGCCTGACCCACGTGCAAACTAGACACTCAATGCCCCTGATCCGAATCTCCATCTTTATCCTTGTCCTCTCGCTGCTCCCGATCGATGCACAAAATACCGGTACGCTCGAAGTCAACGGACGGATCAAGGTCGACGGCAAGCAGGAGCGTCTCAAGCGAAAACGGTTCTTTATCTTCCGCGGCGGGCTGACGGCAAACAAAGCTCTTGTTGACCGCCTGCGCTCGGCCGAGTTTGTTTCGCGCGATTGCTTCTACTGCACGATGAAAGCGAGCCCGGAATTTCGAGCGTGGCTAAAGGCGGAAGACTGCGAGTCGCCGTTCTGTCGTGAGATCACCGCGGACGATGCCGCCAAGGTGCCGGAGTTTAAGGCGGCGGTAGCGAAAGGCTCGACGCAGTTTGGACGCAAACCGGAGCTCGCCCGAGAATGGTTGATGACGAATCTGCCACCCGGGCTTCGTGACGGTTTCTATCTCCAACGAAAATCCGCGATCGATCGCACGCTCGCTGGTCTGAAACCACTGATGTCCGGAATGACTGACAGCGTTTCGGTCAAGGCGATCTTTATCGACATCCCCGTCGCACCACCGGCGGGAAAATCCACGGAGACATTCCTCGTATCGAACATCGCTCCGGCCGAGATCGGCGGCAAGAGTTTTGTATGGGCCTGTGAAGTTGAGATCGGTGCGGATAAGAAAGCCGTGCGCTCGCTGCCCGTTCCGGAACCGGGGAAGAAAGCAGACAAGTGTGAAGTGTTCGTCAAAGACGTTCCGGCGTGTAACGGACAAACCTGCCAAGCAAAGTGAGAAGACGCGTCTCGATCTTGATCCTGATATTCGCCGCGGCCATTTTTGCCGCGACCTTCCTACCGCGCTCTTCGGCTCAGAATCGCGATCGCTTCTCGCACGCAAGCGCGGCACACAAGAAGCTCGAGTGCGCATCGTGTCACAAACTCCCGACAACCAATTGGGTCGCCGCCCGCGGATTTCCCGACGTCGCACAGTTCCCCGGTCATGCCGCGTGTGCGAGCTGCCATCGACGTGATTTCTTTGTCGGCAACAAACCTGCGTTTTGCGCCGGCTGCCATTCGAACGTGAGCCCGAGAAGCGCTCCGCTGTTTCCGTTTCCGGTGAAGTCGCGCTCACATGAGTTCGCGACGGTGTTTCCTCATAGCGTTCACCAGGATGTGATCGCGTGGGCCCGGCCGCCTCGATCTTCGTCCGATGCGGAATTCATAAACGCGAGCTTCCGACCGGACGATCCACCGAAGTTCAACAACTGCGCGATCTGTCATGAGACTTCGACCGCGCTGCCGAAAGTGGCTCCACGCGTTCCGACAGGCCAACAACCGCTCGCGACCGCAGTCGCCGACAGCTTTGCTCCGAAGGCTCAATTCTTCAAGACAATGCCCGCGGGACACGCGTCGTGCTTTGAGTGTCATTACCAGGGTGTGAAACCGATCGCCTCGAATTGCGCGGGGTGTCACAGCCTGACGACGCCATACACGGCGAGCGGAACGGTCAAGCGTTATTCGCTAAGATTCGACCATGCCGAAAAGAACGAGAAGGGCGACCTCGTGCACACGCGAGACTGCATGACGTGTCACGTGAGGATCTCCGGCAACGGCGATCTGAAAACGTTGAAAGATGCCGACGTCCCGATCATGGCGTGCACGTCTTGTCATAACCACGTCGCCGACTTGAAAGGCGAGATGGACAAGCGAGCGGACAGCGTCGAGAAAAAACAACCGGCGTTCAATTGCGCATACTGCCACACGTCCGCGATCGGAGCGTTTGCAGTGCCGGCGAGTCATGAGAAGCCGTGATGGGGAGATGTATTGCAGTTGTAATTAGTCTTCGGTCTTTGGTCTTTGGTCTTTGGTCTTTGGTCTTTGGTCTTTGGTCTTAGGCCGCGTAGCGGACAGATGCTTTTAGCCGTGGGTGGAGCGTTTCGCGGAGCCCACGGTAAAGATGCACGGCGCATCATTGCCGCGTCAGCGGTAAGTGCACCGATCCGGATTTTTGAATGACGACGATATGATGTTTGCAAAATCGGGCGCCGATTGTGCACCTGCCGCTGACGCGGCAGCATTGCGCTCACGACCGTCTACGGTGGGCTCCGCGAAACGCTCCACCCACGGCTAAAAGCATCTGTCCGCTACGCGGCCTAAAACACGGACCGGACCGCACTAAAGACTAATGACAGATAGCGAATGACAAATGACAAATAGCTTCGTAAAGTCCATTTTTGTTTGTCTCGCACTTGGAGCGATCGCGACGAGCTGTCTTAAACAAGCCGATAAAGAACCCGTCACGATCACCGCCTCCGAAACCCCCGAAGCGATCGCCGTCCGAGCGTCCGACAAAACGTTTACCGAGTTTTCGCACAGCATACCCGAGCACAAGAAGTTCGAGTGCAACTCATGTCACCGGCGTGAGGGTAAAGCGAACGATCTCAAGTTCGCCGGTCACGACTCCTGTGTCGGATGTCATATCAGTCAGTTCACAAATCCCGAGCAGCAGACGATGTGCGTCATCTGCCATTCCGACATGAACGCCACACCGCCGCCCACGAAAGAGTTCCCAACGAAATTCGAAGAGGGTTTCAACATGAAGTTCGTGCACGCCTCGCATGTCTCGGGTGAAGGACGTCCGCCCGAAGGATGCGCGTCGTGTCACGAGTCGGCGGGTGCGGGCAAAACGATCCCGGTCGGTGTCGAGGCACACACGAACTGCTACACATGTCACACACCGGATAAGAAGATCGGTTCATGCAACGTCTGTCATGAGCTTGCTCCCTATCGTCGAACGCCACCGGGACGATACGTCTTCAAGGCCGTGTTTAGTCATCGTGAACACTCAGGCGCGCAAGGTTTGAATTGCGCCGACTGTCACACTGTCCGCGCGGGTCAGCAAGGCAGTCAGGTCTCGACGATCGTAGCTCAGGAGCACAACGGCGCCGGTAATAGTTGTGCGTCGTGTCATAACGGTTCGCGTGCGTTTGGCGGCAATGACGTGACGAATATGGCGTCATGTAAACGGTGCCATAGCGGCTCCGGGTTCAATATGCTTCCCGGTAGTCCCTTTTAGGAACGGCCCGTCCCTGTGGATATTGACTTAGCTAGATATCGGAGTTCTAATAATCGAGCAAATATGAGACACCTCACTAAGCTGCTGATCGTTCTCTCATTCGGTGTGGTAACCGCGTTCGCCGTGCTTAGCGAAAGCGAGTTTTGGCCGAGTTCGGCGCAGGTGAAACCAACATCGACGCCGCCGGCAAACGCTGCAAACGCGGCCCCGGATCCGGCCAAGCCTCCGGCACAACCCGCATCGACACCGCCGACAGTATCTGGCGACAAGACGATCCCCAAAACTTTTACACTCGGTAAGGATAGTCAGGACGAGCATGGAGAGGTGCCGTTTGATCATGACACCCATGCGTTCAAGCCTTACAGTCCGGACGGAAAGTCGCCGATCGCGTGCGTCGAGTGTCACCACACCGATCAACCGAAGTCTGCGCTCAAACCGCCGCTGTCAACGTCCGAGCGCGATGTCGTGATGACGATCGATTCGTGGCGTGCATCGACTGCGAAAGTAAAAACCTGTCGCGAGTGTCATTTCCAAACCGTCAACATTCCCGACGGAGCGAAGATGCCGACGGCAACCGTCACCGAGCGTGGCAAAGAAGTCACCAAGGATCTCAACAACGAGCTCGCGTACCATATTAATTGCAATACATGTCACGACGCAGCCGCTAAATTGCGTCCCGAAGTAAAGAGCCGTCCCGGATTCGCTACCAGCACCGACTGCAAGACATGTCACCGTCCTAACTAGATGGGTCAAAAGCAGTGCGAGAAATGCGGAGAGATCGTTGACGAGGCAAAGGCGTTCTGCCCGGAGTGCGGACATGCGTTCGTCGAAGAGAAGAAACGCGAGTCGGTTTCCGAGTTCGACCGAAGCAATCCGACGGTGCAACTCGGAGCGACGATGTTCAATCAGATGCTCTCGGACATGGGATTGAACATCTCGAAGGAACCGAATGCGCCCGACAAAGGTCGCGTTGAAGTGATCGCTCCGGTTGCGATTCCTGCGGTCATCGAACCGAAGACTACTCCCGCGACTCCCAAGAATACCGCACGCCGTAATTGGATCATTGCCGGCGTCGTTGTAGGCCTTTTCCTATTTCTCCTCGCGGCTCTTATCATTGTCGCGGCGTTCATTCTATACTTCCGCGGTATCGCTTCCCTGTAACGAGTAATGGCTCGTAGGCAAGCAATGCTAAGAGGCATTTCGTAATTTTGGTTTTTTATTTTCCCGGCATGTTTTGAAATGTTCGTGCTCTTCTTCGTGTGAGTTCGTGGTTACGTCCACAGACGGTACCGCCCGCGTTAGCGGGTGGTCGAGAGTCGGGGGAGAATGACGCTGAATTCCCGTCGGCGCTGCACCACCCTCTAACGCACGCAGTACTGCCTGCGGATGTAACCACGACCTCACACGAAGAAGAGCACGAACTCAGCCGGAGCGGCCTTCGTTCGCTCCCCACGCTGAACGACAGCAAACACGTAACACGGAAAACGAAGCCACCGAATCCCAATGCCACGTCCAGTCGAAAACCACGACCAGATCATCCGGGCATTCCAAAGTGTAGACAGCATTGTCGAGCTTGTTGAGAAATTGCCGAACGGCGAATTTCGCAACGAGCTCGAGATGGACATCATCCTGTTTGGCCGCAGCTATCGAGGCAAGCAGGTTGGACCGTATGCGCGTCTGCTCGAGTTTGCACCTGGCGAAACGATCGTCGAAGAGGACACATGGGAGAGCAGCATTTTCTATATCCTCGTCGACGGTGTTCTCGAGGCGTCGGTGACAATGCCCGACGCCGGCAAACAAAAACTTGGTGAGATCCCGCGTGGCAATTCGTTCGGTGAGATGGCGCTCCTTTCGGGAACACCGAGGACCGCATCGGTCTCGGTTGCAGAGGGCGGAGGTCCTGCCCTTGTTCTTGAACTGACACGACCCGCGATCCGACTTCTACGCAAGCTTCCTAAATTTGGAAAAGCACTCGATCGAAATTACCGTAACTACGGACTCACGCTCACGATCAACGAACTTCGCGAGTTCGACGAAGTAAATTTCAATAAGTCGGTCCTCAGGCGCTTTAACGACGCGGCACGGTTCGCACTCTATGAACCCGGCCACGTACTGTTCCGCGAAGGCGATCCGATCAACCGCTTGTTCTTCGTACGCAACGGCTGGCTGCAACGCGTGAGCGGAATGGCGTTCAACCCGAAGGCGGCCGAGCTTCTGTTCGAAAGCGACGAGTCAGTTGCGCTCGACTTCATGGGACCGGGACGATGTCTCGGGCTCGAGGCGGTGAATGATGGGTTGGCGGTATGGAACTACACCGCTGTCGTTCGCGGTCGGACCGAGATGCTGGAGGTCGCGGTTACTCGACTCCGCGAGGATCTCGAACTGCGCTCGACCTTGATGACGTTCTTCTCCACTCGGACCGCTGCCGCGACGAGCCTGGTCGCTCATCCGGATGACAAACGCGGACTCATCGCGGCGAGTCGGGAAATTGAGACCGGTGTTGTCGACGGCGTAAATGTCCTCGTCATGGACATGGCGAAAT
>DATEOJ010000349.1:0-6462 GCA_035274235.1 Pyrinomonadaceae bacterium | reverse complement strand
ACAATCCACCGATCCGACGGTTGACCATTTCATCTTTCTCGACCTGCACGCGTCGGAACTTATTACGAAGTGCAGAGATGTGATACATGATCTTACGCCGCCGTGTCGCAAGGTTCGCGGCGAGAGTCGGATCGATGTTGGACAATTCCTGATCGAGACGATTTAGTTCGACGTTGATGTTATCCTCTGCGTCAGCGAACAAACGCGATGTTGACGGATTCACGAATCGATCAACTATCCGTGGCAGCAATGCTTCGAGACCGGCAAACAGATCGACGAACTTCAATTCAAACTTCTCGAGAGTCCGCGCGTGCTTAGCTTCAACGACGGTAAAGCTCTGCCGGTGCAATATCGGCGTCGCGGGTCGTTCGAGAAGGCGATAGACCTCACTGTTCTGTCCGAAGTAAGCGATCTCGGCACCGCCGCCGAAATAACATATCGTCGGAAACAGATAGTCCTGAACAACCGGACGCAGCATTACATTCGGACTAAAACGCTCGGGCGTTTCGGCAGATTGCCGAACGATGTCGTCGAGAGCAAGATCGCTCTTTGTTCCCGCGATGTGATACGTCCCGTCCTTCTTTCTTATTGCACGTCGCACACCGTCGTCGGTGTGATAGAAAAGCGGAAAGTAGTCGGGAGTGATAAGAACCTGCGAGTGGTAACCATCGGCTTCAAGCTCCGACGAACGCGTGATAAGAGCGTCCGTGATCGCGTCGGCGTTGCTCGCTGCCCGAGCGTATACCGGTGCGACAAGTTGTTTGATACCCGCATCCAGCGGATCGACAACTATCAATCCGTACTGGCGAAAGAGATTTTGCAGCTGTCTGCAAAAAGCGTTACCGATAGTTGTTCCCGGCTTCCAGATGTCAGCGAGTTCCGAATCGATGTCGAATGACGCCGTGATCTCGATCCCACCAACCGGAAGGCCTTCGGTCCCCAAAGGTTGTTCGAGTCGAAACTTGCTCTCATGTGCGTCAGCGTCAAGCACGTTCGCCTCGGCAATCTCCGCAAAATCGTGATCTTCAGTCGCGGCCCAAAAGACGGGCACAGCGGGAATCCCGCGTGCGCAAAGTTCCTGCGACAGCTTGATCGCCGATAGCGCTTTATAGACCGTGTAGAGAGGCCCCGTTAAAAGCCCGGTCTGCTGTCCGGTGATGACAGCTACGGTGTCGTGCCGTCTAAGCCGTTCGATGTTTTCGAATGTCGCGTCGCCCGCGCCGAAACGCTTGTTCTGTTCGACAAGAAGGTCGCGGAGGCGTTCGCGATCGGTCTTGTATGCTGCCAACACCTCGGCGGCTCGATCGGCGATCTCGTCATGAGAACGAACAACCGTCGGGTAGTATTTACGAAGGGCGAGAGGATCGGATTGGTATTTAAGGAAGAGCGCCGTTTGACCGGGGATCTCGGAGAAGCCGATGGATTCAGTTCGCAATTTGGTTACGCTTGTCGCGGGCAGACAGCCTGTTTCCTGCATCACTCGGAGCTCCGTTTATGGTCAAATTATAGGTGCCCGACTCGTAAGTTCCAAATTGAAGAAAAGAAAGGCGGTCAACTATGTGACCGCCCCGTTTATATTCTGCTTTGCTGTTTATCTAGTTCGAGTTTCCAGTCGCCTTGTTCACCGGCTTTTCAGTCTGAGCCGCCGACTCCGATCGCTCGATCCGGTAAACTCCCGACGAGTGTGATCCGGCGAAGATCGTCTTCGGATCGCTAGGATCAAATGCCATCGTCCACACACGACGACTCGGAACCTTCATTCCTTTTGAATCGATACGACGCCACTTCGAACCACCGTCTTCGGAGTAGAAGATCCCGCCGTCTGATTCGAGAGCACTCGCGATAAATATCTCATCCGAGTTGTTCGGATCGATGAGAATGCTCGTGTAGTTACCGAGCGGAAGCCCACGACCGAAGTGCCATGTCCTGCCGCCATCGCGACTCATGTACATGGCTTGAACAGTTCCGGCATAAATGTAGTTTGGCCGTTTCGGATCGACCGCGATCGAGCTGACCGGAACTCCCGTAGGCGGGCCATCGACTCGGTTCCATGTCTTACCATCATCGCGCGAGACGATAATTCCGGAAGTCGCGGTCCCGACCCAGATCGTACCCGGCATTTGAGCCGATGTATGAACCACAAAAACGCTTTCACTCAAATTTGGTCCGAACGGTAGTTTCTCCCAGCCCTTGTCGATATCGTATGTACGGTAAAGTCCAGTGTCCGTACCGGCATAGATGCCGTTCTTATCGTCTTCAGTGAAGGCCAGAACCTTTACGTTGTCAGTCAACGCAGGTAGGGTTAACGCGACCGGCTCCGTCGGAGTTGGAGTCGCCGCAGGAACTTTTGCGGCAGGTTTCTTAGCCGCTGCTGCTGTTGCCTTGCCTTTTACGGGCGGTGCTTTCTTTACGACTTTTGGCTTAGGCGGCTCGACCCTCGTCCAGGACACTCCACGGTCAAGCGATCGGAATACACCGACGTTTGTTCCGAGAAGCATCCGGTTCGGATCTACTCGATCCTGGAGGACCGAGAAAGGAGAAACTCGATTCACATCCAGTCCTTTCGCCTGCGTCCAGGTGGATCCGCCGTTATCGCTAAAGAATACAAAGCCTCCGCTGGATGCCGTGTTCTGAGTCGTCGCATACAAACGATGCGGCTGCGCGATGTCGGGGGTTACCGAATAGGTTAATCGGCTGGTGAAGTTCCCGTTTGTCGGGGCGAAGTTCTTACCGCCGTCGTACGAGACCATGACTCCGTAGTTATTCGTAGCAATAAAAATTCGCTGCGGGTCGTCGGGATGTACGGCGATCGAATTGATCTCGAGATTACGTTGCGTCGTCAGTGCCCACGTCTTTCCACCGGTCGTCGTCATCCAGAAACCTTCCGTTGTCGCGGCGTAAACTGTACCGGGGATCGACGGGTGCTGAAGGATGTCGCGTGTTCGGCGTGATTGCGACGGAATGCCCTGGATCTTTTTCCAGTTCTCGCCGCCGTTGAACGATTCGTAGATGCCGCTGCAGGCAGATGCGACGATGTGTTCCGCATTTCGAAAATCGATCGTGACCGCGAAGATATCGGAGTCGTCGATCATGCCATTCTTGATAAGACGCCAGTTCTGTCCGCCGTCCGTTGACTTGTACGGTCTCCACCAGGTGCCGGCATAGATGGTCGAGCTTTTTCGCGGATCGATCGCCATCGAGTTAACGTTGATCGGCATCGTGTTCGACTCGATCTTTTGCCAGTCGTCACCAGAATCCTTCGAGATCCAAACGCCACTAGTCGTTCCAACAAAAAGCAGAGTCGGATCGTCCTTCGCCTGAGTCATGGCATGGATCGCTTCGGTTCGAAGCTCCTTCGCCTCTTTCCACGTAACTCCGCGGTCTTTGCTCTTAAAGAATCCACCCGCGAACTTCCCACGATGTCCGGAGGCAAATAGAACATTCGAGTCCTGCGAATCTACGAACAACTGATCCACGACCAAGCGGGGCTGTTCGAGATTTGCCAGGAGCGACCAACTCTTGCCACCATCGCCCGACGTGTGGATCTGACCGTCCATCGTCGAGATGTAGAGTCGATCCTTATCCTTGGGGTCGATCGCTACAACCCGAACGTCACCGCCATTTGGTCCAACAACTTGCCACGACGAAAAACCCGCCGGATCTTTAAATTTATCTCCATCGGCAAGACTAACGAGCGGTGTGGACGCGACGAATAGAACTGCCAAAAGCAACGCCGTAAGCGAACGCACTCTTTTCGTGGATTTGGTGATCATAGGTACTTCGAAAACTCCGTGTTTGGATGATGAAATCAACCGGGATGTTTGCACTTGAAACATCCACTTTTGCAAAGGATTGTCGGGGAACTGTTCAGACGTGAACTCAACGCCGCTATTCTACAACAAAGGAGCGCCCTTGCAAAGGCCATCCTTAAAAGCGAAACGGACGAGAATCTTTGCGACTCTCGTCCGTTTCTAATGTTTACATCAATTATCGATGTAAAGCTTGTCGTCCGTTACTACGGTGCCGGGTTATCTGCTCCAGGCGGTATGCGATAGAGCTTCGTTCTCGGATCACCGTCCGCCGATGCACCGCCCGAGACGAGCGTGATGCGGCTGCGGTCGAACTTACGGAATGCGATGTGGTTCGTGATCAGGCGTTCGCGTGCCGCGATCTGAGCATCGGTTCCGTAGTTGATGATGTAACCCTGGTGACCCGGGTTGTTCGACAAGTCGGCGAAGAAGTTATCCAGACGCGACCTAATGTCGTCGTTCGGAAGCTTGCCAAACTCGTCAATAAGGACCGAATCGATCCTGCCAACAGGTCCCGTCTCGCTAGCGGTCGGCGGGCAGTTACATCCAGCCATCAGACCACCAACATCGACGGTAGCTGTTACGTTACCACCAGACATTGACCTGTCAGTTCTGACCGTGATGCTCGGCGTACCCTGTCCGCTTTCGATCGTACCCGACGAAACCGTCCAGTTATAGGTAACCGACTGCTGTCCTCCACCGCTAACATTTGCAGTGAACGTCATCGCGTCGCCCGGTGTCGTGATACCAGCAGGTCCAGTAACCGAGATCGTCGGGCAGCTGCAGATGAGTTTGCACTCGCAAGCTGCAACGGTGATCGTCTGGGTCTGCGTCTTACCGCAGAGTCCGCAACCATCGTCGACTGCCGCCGTGATCGTGTAAGTTCCCGGAGCAAGTCCGCTCACGTCCCAAGCAACATTTGCACCGGTGCCGACGATGCGTCCGCCCGATACAGTGTAGTTATAGGTAAGAACATCGTTCTCAACGTCGGTCGCAGTCGTCGTTACATTCACCGACGTGCTGTCGTTGCAGGTACCCGAAACCGGCTCATAACCCGGCTGGCAACCCAAAGTGACCGTCGTGTCGCTCAAGCTAACACCAGTCACGTCCGCAGGAACGTTGATGATCTCAGCCTGACGCGGCAGACGGCGACCAGCAAAGAACTGGATGATGTATCCGTGCGGATCGGTCGACGGCTGGAATCCCGGAGGCATTCCCTGATAGCTTGTCGTGATCTGACGCGGACAGTTAGCAGTTTGACCCGGGAGGCAGTTAACAACGATTGTCGACGAGGTCGTCTGATCGCCGTCGAAGCTCTCGGCATCCTGCTCGTTAGCATGCCATCTGTAGGCGAAACCAAAACCGATCCAGCGTTTCGGGAAGACTCGGACGCCAGCAAGGGCATCGATCGGATCATTCTCAAAAGCGTTCGGCGTGCGGTGGAAGATGTACTTCTTCGCACGAAGTTCGAACATCGGCTGGAAGTACTTGTTGATCGGGAAGTCAGCACCGATCGCAAAGTCCAACTCGTCGCCGCGATCAAGGAGCGTAAAGTTCTCGCCCTCAACCGCACTCGTAAAGGTGTAGCCAGCGTTAGCTGAAAGATTCGCCCAGCGAGCGAGTCTTGCACCAGCAAACAAGGTCACGTTGATGTCGCCCCAGCTACCGCCCGGGCTCGATCCACGTTGAAGCTGATTGAATCCGCTGAAGTCATCTGCACTGTCGACGTACCATTTGTACGAAGCAGAAACACCCGCTCCAATCGGATTAGCGATATCCGTAAAGCGATACTTGATACCACCGGTAAACGAATTGAACGATGATTCGCCGTAAGTACGGTTGATAAACGGAGCGTCAGGCAGATATGCCGGTGCAAGCGTGAAGACTGTAGGAACAGTCGCCGCAGCCGCACACGTCGCAGCACCGCTCGTACAAGCTGTCTGCAGAACGACGCCCGGCAAGATGCCGCCATATACCGAACCAACTCCCGGGAATACATCAGCGCCGTTACCCTGTGCGAATGGCGGTCCAAGCACGGCACCACCAGCCGGGAAACCAAACAGCGGACCCGGAGTGAACGGCAGGCTCAATCCCAGGTTACCGATGATACCGCCGGTATAGGGGAACTGCACGAAAGGCTGTGTTCCGGTCGGACGATAGATCGCCAAGTTTTCCCACGGACCATTGCCCGGACCCGACGGGGCCAGGACGATCGCCGGAGCACTTTGGACGACACCATTGATCAGGACCTTGGAGTTTGGAAGGTAAAAGCCTGAGAGGTTTCGCGGCGAGTTAACTTTGATCGCGCGATAGGCTTGAGTGTTAAAGAACAGCTCGAGTTTGTTGGTCAAGCCGTACTGAAAGCTCAAGGGGATCTCGACAATGTCAGCATTGCCAGGATCCCGGTCGCGATTGCTGTAAGCACCGCTGAAAGTATATTCACCCTTCCTCAACGTGTCCCCGTCCATGACGGTGAAGAGGCCGGTCGGACCGTCAATTGTCGGTGCCGTGTTTCTGTCGTCTTTAACTGACCTTTTGTTCGTTGTAACAGTCTGTGCGGAAACCGCAAAAACAAACGTCATCAGGATCAGCGTAACGATACACACTCTGTACGCGAGTTTCATCATATTCCTCCGCCGAAAATAAAAAATTA
>DATEOJ010000348.1:0-2983 GCA_035274235.1 Pyrinomonadaceae bacterium | reverse complement strand
GGACCTCTAAAGGACAAGGCCGGTAACATGACGAACCTGCTCCTCGGTCCGGCCGGTCTGCCGGATGCTGTCGCGGTACCCGTCGACCAGCTTCACGATCCCGACTGGAACAACTTCGGACCTCAAGTCGGATTCGCGTGGAGCCCGAATATGGACAAGATTCCATATTGGCCGGAGAAGGAATTCGTGCTTCGAGGTGGTTTTGGAATCGGTTACAACCGACTGCCGAACACGGTCTTCCTAAACGCCCGCGGCAACCCGCCGTTCCTAAGTCGATACAACATCTGCTGCGGAACCGCACCCGGTGAGTTTGGATCGCCGTACGTGGGCGGCCAAATTCTATACACGACCGGTTCCGGATTGCTCGGCTATCCTGCCAACCCGGTTCTCGCCGGAGGCATAGATCCCGCTACCGGTTTGCCGGCGGTTGGCAAAGTTGAGTTCTATGGATCGCCGCAGGACCAGGACAACGGCGAAGTCTATCGCTGGTCGCTTGAAGGTCAGCAGGAGCTGCCGTGGAATTTAGTCGCGACGCTTGGTTATCAAGGCAGCAGCAGCAGACATCTCGTTCGCATCATCCGACTTGAGAACGTCGTGCCTGTTGCCAACGAGCATTTGTTCGCGACCTACTTCCCGACACCGGATGTCAACGCGAATTACCACGCGATGAACGCGCGTCTGCAGCGACGTTTCTCAAACGGGTTCCAGTTTGACGCGGTCTATCGTTGGAGCAAGAGTCTCGATCAACTCTCATACGAAGGTCCCGGAGCACCGACGAACCAAACGTATCCGCTCGACAATAAGACCGAGTGGGGACCGTCAGACTTCGACGTCCGTCACAACTGGACCATCTCCGGAATCTATGAGCTGCCATTCTATCGGAAGCAAGACACATGGGTCGGCAAGATCCTTGGTGGCTGGCAGGTAAGCGGTATCTGGACTCGCCATACGGGATATCCGTGGACACCAAAGATCGACGCGCAGCTGCGTTCCGAGTCGGGAGAGTTCTACGGACCGGTCCGTCCGATCGCGTATATCGGTCCGGCGCAGGATGGAAACGGCAACAGCAGCTTCCTCCGTGCCGGCGGAGCATTCCCTAACGCGGGGCCGTCGGTTCAGGTTCCCGGCACATGTCTCTATCGAAACAACTATTTCATCCTGAGCGTGCTTCCGGTTCGAAGCGATCCGACGATGTGCCAGTCGGGACCATTCCCCGGCGATCCGTCTAATCTACTGAACGTCCCGGGCATCGGACGAAACGTCTTCCGCGGGCCGAAGTATTCGTCGATCGACATGTCGGTGTCGAAGACCTTCGGGATCCCGTACCTCACCGAGGGCGCGGGGCTCGACCTTCGTTTCAATTTCTTTAATCTCTTCAACAACCTCAACCTGACCGGTTTTGGATTCTTCGATAACGGAACGTTTGCCGGTCGCGGCGACCGTTTCAACCCGGTCAGCAATCAACAGTTCGGCGAGCCGTCTGGTGCACTTGCCGGCAGAGTGATCGAGTTCCAGGCGAGATTCAGTTTTTAAGACTGAGTCTCGCATCTCCCACTCGCCTGGTGACCGAAGCTTCACTGATCGATGAAACTTCTCGTCGCAATATCAATCCTCTGCTGTTCGTTGATCGCATACGGACAGCAGAGATCGGGTGAAGGTGCGTTACGCGTGATGTCGTTCAACATCCGCTACGATGAGCCGCGCGACGGCGTTAACGCGTGGTCAAATCGAAAGCAGAAGGTCGCCGACGTCATCCGATTTCACAAAGCCGATCTAGTCGGCGTGCAGGAAGCATTGCCGACTCAACTGGCTGATCTCGAAAAGTTGCTTCCGGACTTTGCGTGGTGCGGTGTCGGACGCAGCGATGGAAAGGAGTCGGGCGAGTATTCGGCGATCCTTTATCACAAGTCACGGTTCGAGCTGCAGGAGTGCAAGACGTTCTGGCTTTCTGAAACACCCGATAAGCCGGGCAGTGTTGGTTGGGACGCCGCGCTTCCACGAATCGTAACCTGGGCGAAATTCAAAGATCGCGTCGCGTCGAAAACGTTCTATCACTTCAACACGCATTTCGATCATCGCGGTGAGAAGGCACGCACCGAAAGTGCGTCGCTTATTCTGAAAAAGATCGGTGAGATCGCTGGGAAGTCACCGTTCTTCCTGACCGGTGATCTGAATGTCGAGGAGAGCAGTGATGCTTACAAGACCTTGAAGAGCGGCAACTCGACAACGCAACTGGCCGACGCGAAGTACGCAAGCGTGAATGGCTACTTTGGCGGTGACTCGACATTCAACGAATTCAAGGAACTTCAGCCCGGACGCAAGATCGACTACATCTTCGTCCGCGAAGGAATCCGCGTCGTCGAACACGGTGCTCTGTCCGACCGTTGGAACGGACTTTGGGCGTCGGACCATTTGCCGGTGATCGCCGAGATCATCATTCGATAGATGAAACTAACGAGACGAAAAATTGCGATCGTCGGCAGCATGCTGATGTGCCTCTTTGCCGCGCCGCAGGTTGAAGCGCAAAAGACAGTTCGAACCATTCGAAAGTTGAACGACGGATGGAAGTTTGTTCCCGGCGCACGAGAGAACGCTCAGTGGCAACCCGTTACCTTGCCGCATACGGGGAATGTCGACGATACGCGCGATGACGAGCCCGGCTATCGCCGCGGCGTCAGTTGGTATCGGCGTGAGCTGACTTTGGATAAGCGACTTCGCGGTCGACGAGTCTTCTTGCAGTTCGAGGGAGTTGGTCAGGTCGCCGAAATTTTTGTGAATGATCGGCGTGTCGGCAAGCACATCGGCGGTTACACCGCATTCTCGTTCGACGTCACCGAGTTTCTGAAATCCGATTCGAAGAATGTGATCGACGTCAGTGCCGACAACACTCTTATCCTCGACAACCCTCCGATCGATGGCGACTTCAACATGTACGGCGGGATCTACCGAGACGTGTGGCTGATCGCGACGGACTATGTCCGAC
>DATEOJ010000347.1:0-8551 GCA_035274235.1 Pyrinomonadaceae bacterium | reverse complement strand
ACATAAACCGGAAAGCGATAGCAAGATTGCCAAAGAGGCTAGAATCCTCAAAATGGGCATGGTGAAATTCTAGATGTCAGACGCACGATCCCGCAAAGCGGTTGTATAGCATGCAGTTTCGGCCGTCTTAACAATCCGTCCCAATTAAACTATACTTAGCCGTTCATTCGCACGAACACTAACAACTTTCTTCGGTGCCAGATGCTATATCGTCCCAACTTCTGTTGCCACTGCGGGGAAAAAATCGCGCGCTCAAGATGGCTCCCATGGACAAGCCGCCGCTTTTGCGAGTTCTGTCAGGTGGAGCAGATGCAGCACGAGCTTTTGCCAAAGGTTTGTGTTGCGATCGCGTTGCTGGTCGGGGCTGCAGGTACGATCTCTTACTTCGGTCGACCGGCGACCGGCGAATCGTCGGCGTCGAATGCGAGTTCGAAGCTTCGCGAGTCGCCAAAGAGTCATTCGCCTCCTGCTGCTGTCGAGCAGGCGACCAACGCACCGTCGAATGAACAAAAAACGTCGCCTTTTGACGGTAATGCCTCAACAAAATTGCAACGCGGAGCGCAGCCGGAATCATCTACCGAAGCGGTCTATTATTGCGGTGCAATGACCCGAAAAGGAACGCCCTGCACGCGTCGCGTTAAAACTCCGGGACGCTGTTGGCAACATTCGGATAAGTCGATCTCCGAAGGCGAGGCGAAACAGGGCTTTCGCCGTTAGCGTACTGCCTTTTCCCTATTGATGTTTAAGCTCATTTAATGGAAAATATAGGGCGGATTGCCTTGTCTGCTCATTTCACCTTTCGCAAAAGATGAAGCCTTTAGCCCAGAATACTTTGATCCAAGGCCGTTACCTTGTTGTCCACCTGATCGGTAAAGGTGGGATGGGCGAAGTTTATCTCGCTGTTGATCAACGGCTCGGCAGTGCGGTCGCACTAAAGCGCACTTACTTTGCCGGTGACGAAATGCTTGGGAACGCGTTTGAGCGCGAAGCACGTACGCTCGCCCGAATGCGCCATCCTGTCCTGCCGAAAGTAAGCGATCATTTTAGTGAAGGCGAAGAACAGTATCTGGTGATGGAGCACATCGCCGGCGACGATCTTGCTAAGCGACTCGAGGCCGCGGCGAAGCCGTTCCCGGTGAGCTGGGTCATGTTCTGGGCTGACCAGCTGCTCGACGCGCTATCGTATCTCCACTCGCACGAGCCGCCGATCATTCATCGCGATATCAAGCCACAGAATTTGAAGCTGACTGACGAGAATCACATCATTCTCCTCGACTTCGGTCTTTCAAAAACTACCACCGGGCAAACGCATATTTCCAATACCGGTAGCACCGGCAGTGTTGTCGGCTACACGCCGCACTACGCGCCGATGGAACAGATCCGCGGAATCGGAACGAATCCGAAGAGTGATCTGTACTCGCTCTCCGCCACGCTTTACCAGCTGATGACCAACACCGTTCCGGCCGATGCTCTGACACGTGCCGATGCGATGTTGAACGGTCTCGCCGATCCGATCGAACCGCCGCACAATATCAATCCGGAGATTCCGGTAGCGGTGTCGGAAGTCACGCTGAAGGCGATGGAGGTTAGCCAGGAGAAGCGATTCTCGAACGCGCGTGAAATGCAGAAAGCGTTGCGTCGGGCTTTCACTCAGATGCAGGAGGCGATGGCCGCTCAGACCGTCGCGTTCAATATCGGAGACGTTCTGCCGGCTGAACAGCCACGGGTTTCATCGATTGAAGAAACACGTTTGGTGCCGTCGGATCCTCAGATCTCGGCACCGATGCCCGAGGATCGTCCCGTCGATCTTGATGCGACGATTGCGTTCGATCCATCGACGGATCAGGAGAAGATGCAACAGGCGGGAATCAAAACCGAACTGTTCAGTCGTCCGCCCGAGACAAACGGACAGGCGATGCCGATGCCTGAAGACGTGCAACTCGACGGGCACAATTCCGAAATTCACAATTCCTTTGTTACCGTTGCGGCCGGTGCGGGGACTCCGGTTGCGGCGGGAATGGAGATCCCGATCGAAACCGAAGAGGCTCCGGCGGCCGTTGTAGCCAAACCCGCTGAGAAGAAGAAGGGAGGCGGAAAAGCCTTTGCGATCGTTGCGGGCTTTTTAGCCTTGCTGGTGGTGATTGCGGGCGCGGCCGCGGCAGGCTGGTATTTTTATTCGAACTACGCTGCGGCCAATGCGGTCGTCGAGCCGTCACCTTCGCCATCGCCCGAGCCGACTCAACAAGTCGCCGAGCTTCCTTCGCCATCGCCTGAAGCTTCTTCCGAGGCGAATGCGTCTGTAGAAACAAATACGAGCGTTCCGTCGGATTCCGGACCGTTAGGAGTAGAGACGGATTCGAATAGCGGACGGACCGAAACAAATTCCGCCCCGGGCAGACCGGGTGCAAACGCAACAAAAACCACGCCTGGTCGGCCGACCACTACGGCGCCGAAAGCGACACCCAAACCGCGCACAAATACAGGCCGAGGCGACATTCTTCAGTAAAGAGGTCAGTGAAAATGAGAGGGAATCGATACTTCCTGGGTTTGACCACCTTGGCGTTGCTTGTGTCTTCGATCATTCTCTTGCCGGCGTCGATCGACGCGCAGGGAAAGAAGAATCCGAAGAAAGACGCCGAGAACGCACGTAAGCTTGTCGTAAAGGCTGATCAGTCGATGCGGAAAAAGGATTACCGCGCGGCGATCACCATGTACACCGACGCGATCGCCCTGCATCCGGAAAACGCCGATGCTCATTTTTGGAAGGGCGTAGCACATCACTACCTGAACGAAAACACTCTCGCGCTTCCCGAACTTGAGGCCGCGGCAACGAACGGATACAAGGACATGCTGAGTCTGTATCGTATTCGTTGGCGAGTTTATTACGACGCCAAGAACTACGACGCTGCTCTGGCCGATATACAGAAGGGACTTGCTCTCGACCCAAACAGCACGGAGTTTCTGCAAGGACTAGGCGACATCAGCTTCGCGAAAAACAACTTCGCGGACGCCGCCGACGCGTACAAGAAGGTTGCCGACAAGAATCCAAATACGGCGGCCGATCTCTACTACCTCATCGCTCGTTCTAAATCGAATCTCGGAGATACCGAGGGTCAGATCGTTGCGGCTGAGGAGGCGGTCAAACGCGGAACACAATATCTCGGAGAGGCTCATACGCTGATCGCCGATGGCTATTGGAAGCAGAAGAAATACGACGAAGCCATTGCCGCTTATCAGAAGGTGATCGCGACCAAACCGAACACCTACTCGGCGTACGAGAATCTCGCCGAGCTCTATCGCGATCAGAACAAGTTCAATGAAGGGATCGAGGTCCTCCGAAAGGCCAGGTCCGTATTTTCGCAGGACGGCAAGATCTATACGAGCTTGAGTTGGTTTTATAGTCTCGCCGGACGAAACGACGAGGCGATCCAGGCGGCTCAGGCCGGCATCACGCTTCTACCGGATGCGTACCTGGCGTACACAAATCTTTGCCGTGCCTACAACGACGCGAAAAAGCCGGATATGGCGATTCGCGAGTGTAACAACGCGTTGAAGAGAAATCCGAACGATGGCGAAACGTTCTTCTACCTCGCACGTGCCCATGATCTTGCAGGGAAGCCTGACGAGGCTACGAAGTATTACAAGCAGGCAGTCACGGGACTCGTCGAAACGACGAAGAGAAATCCGGAGCAGGCGGAGAGTTTTTATCTGCTCGGAAACGCTTACTACGCCGATAACCAGCGAGAGAAGGCGATTGACGCTTACGAAAGGTGCTTGGCTCTGAGCCCGCGTTTCGCAAAGGCGAGATACAACATTGGGATCGCGCTGCTGCGTCAGAAGAACAAGACGGCGGCTCTCGAACAATACAATCGATTGCTCGAACTTGATCCGGAGCTTGCCGGCAGACTAAAGGCCGAGATCGACAAGTCTTAGTAAGAGCAATAAAGTTTCGTGCTTGTTCGTGTGATTCGTGGTTAGGTTTTCGAAGCGAGCAATATATCGAATCTGCTGGGATCGTGAAAACATAACCACGAATCACACTAACAGGCACGAACATCCTCGCTGGGCGAAAACCAACGGGCCAAAAGTAAAGAGGCTGCCCTTTCGGACAGCCCCTTTCTTTTTTATTTTTGATCTGAGTTACGGACGGTCGAGATTTGTCCGGACGTTCACGTTTTGAATCTTTAGCACGACGCGGATCTTGTCCGATCGCTGGTCAACGTCCGCCGGTACAAAAGGTGCGAGCGACGGATCTGAACCGAGAGCCCGCTGCAATTCTTCAACCGCATGCTTGTCGTGCGACGGTTCGACAACTTCCGCGATCTCCGCGAGTCCGTTTCCAAATACATCCGCAACGACCGTCACTTCATCGTCACGCATCTCGCCGCGTACAAGCGATTTGGTCAATGCTACTAACGCTCCCTTCGGATTAATGCTCGGTGATTCGCCGGCGATCGCCAAACGGCTGCTTGCGTACTCGCCCGGAGTGAGATCCGAGGATGCCAGAAAGATAGGAACCTGCGATGAGCCGCTATTTTGGACTCGGGCGGAGAGCGGCACCGGCGGAGCAGTTAGGATGAAACTCAAGAGAGCAAAACTAATGATAAGCGTTGCGGCCGTGCCAACGGTCGACGGGACAAGCCAGATATCGCTCCAGTTCCGGCGTCGATCGATCAGGCGGAATACCGGTGACGAAACTGTAGATGTTGCGAGCTCGGAAGCAACTGAGGCTCTTATCGAAGCGATCAATCCTTCGGGAGCGGTTAGTCGCGGAACAGCCTTGAAAGACAGAGAGAGGGATTCAAACTCGGAAAGTTTCTGACGACAAAGAGGACACTCCGGCAGATGTGCATCTACGGCCATGCGCTCTTCGGCTGACAAGCTTCCGTCGAAGTACAGCGGCAGATCAAATTGTAGCTCCTCGCACTTTGTCATAAATACCTTTATTGAGCGAATAACTCACCAACCCCGGCTGTTTTCCGTTCGCGGAAAACAACGCGTTCAGTGTCTCTCGATCAAGTTTCTCGACGTTGTTGCTGGTCTTCTTTTCAAAAGACACCGTCGTCCACCTCATCCGATGGGTAACTGTACTCGTCCTCTTCGACCTTCGTTTGGCACCGATATTTTGTCTTCAAAGATAAAAACCGGGGCAAGTCAGTCATCCACTCAATTTTCAAAAACCACCAAGCCGCTTTCGAAGCTGCTCTCGTCCGCGAGCGAGTCTGGACTTAACTGTCCCGACGTTGATAGCGAGCACCCTCGCGATCTCTTCGTAACCTAGGCCCTCGATATCACAGAGCACCACTGCTTCGCGAAACATCTCGGGCAAACCGTTCAAAGCCGCCATCAATTGGCGTCGGCGTTCGAGTCTTAGTACGGCCTCTTCGGGACTTTCACTATCGTCTGAAAGCGTGTCGCCGACCGTGATCGTGCCGTCACCGATCTCCTTGTCGAGCGAGATCGTCTCGCTTCGCTTCCGCCTCTTCCACCAACGAAACTTGTTTCGCGAGTGATTGACAGCGATTCGAAACAGCCAGGTTTTCAACTCCGATTCACCACGAAATGACTTGATCGACTTCAGGGCACTCAGGAACGTCTCCTGCGTCAGGTCGCCGGCTTCTTCGGGATCGCCGGTCATTCGATAAAGAAGCGAGTAAATTTCGCCAGAGTATCGAGTGATGAATGTGTCAAACGCGTCGGGATCTCCGTTGCGGAGACGATCCAGAAAATCTGAATCGGTAATTGCGTAAGCCGCAGGAACGCCGGTCGCCGAAGCCACCTTTCCAATATCTTCCTCGTCAAAAGTGATTGACTTGCCGAAGACCATACGTGCGTTCTGCCTTCCCGAAAAGGAGAAATCCTCAATCACGGTTCGCCTTTAGCGCGAACGGTTTGTTAGACACCCAAGTGTCGAAGTTTGTTCCCGGCGAAGCGAAAATCATTTTTCCCGAGGTTTTATCGTTGTTCGCCATGATCGTCCTATTTGCCCTCGTTCCTGATTTGAGCTAAATTAACTCTTTTGGAAACGGGCTGTTTCTGGATTATACAACGCTCATGTTGGGCAAAACTTGCAATATTTACAGATGACACGGAAAAAGAGACGTTTAGAACCGGTCGCGGTAGCGACGGAAGAACAAAAGGATAAGCCTCGCTATCAGGACCCGTTCCAGCAGAGGGTCGGCAGCAAGATCGAGGAAGCCGGAAAGGTATTTGAGGGCCAGGGAAGAAACATCCTTTATGCACTCGGAGCCATTGTGGTCCTTGCGATAATCGTGTGGATCATTTCCACCTGGACCGGTAGGTCTAACGCTACCGCCCAGGCCGCGCTCGGCAAGGCTATCGAGGTGTCGCAACGCCGCGTAACCGATACGCCTGTGGCTGCGGGTTCGACCGAGAAGACGTTCAAGACGGAAAAAGAACGCGCCGAAGCTTCGATCGCTGAGTTCCAAAGTGTCGCCGAGAAGTTCGGTGGTGACGTGGGGCAGAAGGCGAAGTATTTTGCCGCGACAAATCGGCTTTCGGTCGATCGCGCGGCGGCGACCACCGAGCTTGAGGAACTTTCCAAGGCGAACGATGAAGTCGGCAAGCTCTCAAAGTTTGCACTTGCTCAGACGCGTGTAGCGGACGGTCGTACCGACGAGGCCGCGGCTCTCTACAAGGAGCTGGCAGACTCGACGGATCCGATCGTTTCAAAGGAGACGATCAATTTCGAACTCGCAAAGATCTACGAGAAGCAAGGCAAGAAGACCGAGGCGGTCGATCTGCTTTTCAATCTTGTGAAGGCTGCGAGCGAAGTTAAGGATCAGGACGGAAAAGCCGTCCCGATGACTGCGACTGCAATGAGCGCGAAAGAGAAGCTCAAGGAGCTCGATCCGGAGAAGGCGAAGACGATACCTGAGCCTGAGCCGGACGCGTCTCTTGGCGGGCTCCCGTTCGGTCAGTAAGCTACGGGAGATTAGTTCGAAACGGTCTCGGTTGGTTATCCAGCCGAGACCGTTTCTGATTTTTCATTTCATTCGACGTTTATTAAAGGAAACAGTTTTAATTTATCGGTCGAGTGACTATTATTGTCGCGTAGTGGAATCGAAGAGAAATAAATTAGCCAGGGCGCAGCGGGTTCGTGCTTTGCCGGGAGGATATCTGGCGGCCTTGGTCGTCGCGTCGTTCTGCGCCGCTTTAACGGCGTATCTCGGGTATCCGGAATACGGGCTGATCGCTGCACTCGTTACTTGGCTCGTGATCCCAGCGTTTTGGCTCTCGGACAAAATAGTGTTCGATGGTCGGCGCATTCGTCGTACCGGGTTCTTCCCGCGCATGCTCTGTCGTCTGACCGGTCTGCGTGATCGCCTAAAACTCTCCGACATCGAACAAGTCGAGACATCGGTCTTTCCCGGCATAAAGCGCGGACGCAACATCTACTATACCTATCGGACAAGCGTCACCGGGAAGGGCGTGCGTTTTGTGTTCTCTTCGGCTCATCCGGGTTACGTCGGAGTGATCAAATCTCTTTTCCCGCGTCTTGAGGAGGACTTGCTCGACAATGTGTCGATCGACCTTCGCGACTATCTGGTAGAGAAGGACGAACTGAGGCGGCGTGCTCGGCAGTCAGAAATTCCGTCGGCTGACGTCTTGAGTGAGTCGTTCAAGCGGATCCATGTCCGCTCTAAGGCGGAAGCGGATCCGACCGGAGATCAGGAGGAGAAGGCCAATTATCTGCGACGTCTCGCGAACGAGCTTCGACTCTCGGGTCGACTGCTGCAGGCTCTTGAGGCGTTCCGTCGGGCGGCGGTGCTGCGTCCGGGGGACGCAAGGCTCTTGTTTGAATTCGCGGAGTGTCTTCGTCTCGTGGCAGGTTCGGAGAGCGATCAGAAGCTGGAGCGTCGGGCATTGGCAATGATGCGGCTCGCCGAACGACACGCCGAGAACGATCGTGACCTTCTCGCACGCATCGGCGAATGTTATTTCCAGATCGGTGAGTGGCGGCGTGCGGCGATCGTCTTCAAGCGAACCGCAGACGCGTTCGGCGAAACCTATCGAACCGTTCGCGGAATGGCTGAGCTGTCACTGCGTGAAGGGAAACTGGCGCACGTGATTCACAACTTTGCGTCCGCTCATAAGCTCGCGGCGACGAACTCGCTCAAGCGTTGGACACAAACCGAGATCGACTACTTCACGCACTTGAACAGCGATGAAGAATATATGGAGTTGGAGATCAGCCGCGTGAATCTCCTCGACTCTCTGAGTCGGACTCGACGAGGCGCACTTAGAGTCTCAATAATCGGCTGGTGTGCGATCGCGACGGGTTTGTTACTCGAGGACGCTCTTGTCGCCGATGTCGGATGGGTCGTTTCGGGCGTAAGCCTGCTTATCTGGATCGTGATGATCGTTATGATAAAAATGCTGTCGCCGCGTATTCCGTTCGATATGGTCGAAGCCGATAGATAAAAAAGCGACCCGTCGGGCATTGGTGCCAAACGGGTCGCCGTAGACAGATTCAATTGTTACTTACCTGCCGGCTTTCTTGGAGCTGGCTTTTTTTGCGGCCGGCTTC
>DATEOJ010000346.1:0-3034 GCA_035274235.1 Pyrinomonadaceae bacterium | reverse complement strand
CGGCCCGGAGGCAAGCCGAGCACAACGCACGGCACTGCGAAAACCGTATGACTAAAACATTTCTTTTCACCTGCGTACTCGTTGCGTTAGCGATACCGACAACGGCGCAACGTCAGATGGAATTCCTGTCACGTGGTGTCGTTGCGGTTAACCAGGGTGACGGCAAGGTCTTCGTTGGTTGGCGCATGCTCGGAACCGATCCGGACAACATCGCGTTCAATCTTTACCGCTCGACCGACAGATCAAAGCCGCTGAAACTGAACCCGAATCCGATCACCGATGTCACATTCTTTGTCGACGATAAAGCGGATCTCACAAAACAGAATGCATACTTCGTCCGCCCCGTCTTGAAGAAGAAAGAGCAGGCGTCGAGTAGCGAGTTCGTCCTCAGGGCCGACACGCCGGTACGGCAATACATCTCGATACCTTTGCAGACGCCGACGGGATACACGCCGAACGACGCATCGGTCGGCGATCTCGACGGCGATGGCGACTACGAGATCGTCCTCCATCAAACCGGACGCGGGCGCGATAATTCGCAGGCGGGCTTAACCGATCCACCGATCCTCCAAGCGTACAAACTCGACGGCACGTTGATGTGGACGATCAACCTCGGCAGGAACGTTCGCGAAGGTGCTCATTACACGCAGTTCATGGTCTACGATCTCGACGGCGACGGTCGCGCGGAAATCGCTTGCAAGACAGCCGACGGAACGACTGACGGCAAGGGAAAAGTGATCGGCGACGCGACCGCCGATTGGCGAAATCCTGAAGGCTCGACCGCGGCCGGCATTAATAGTCGCGGCGAACAAGGTTCGCGCAATACCAGTGGGTATATCTTGAAAGGTCCGGAGTATCTGACGGTGTTTGATGGGTTGACGGGCGCGGCACTTGCTACAACGAAGTACATCCCGGCTCGTCACCCCGAAACCGATAACCCGACATCCGAACAGATGCAGGCAGTGTGGGGCGATGGCTATGGTAACCGCATCGATCGCTTTCTCGCCAGCGTCGCATATCTCGACGGGGTGCATCCGAGTTTGATCTTCTCTCGCGGCTACTACACGCGCAGCGTGATCGCGGCATGGGACTTTCGAAAAGGAAAACTGACAAGCCGTTGGGTCTTCGATAGCGACTCGAGCGAAGCGAATCGTAATTTTCGCGGACAGGGCAATCACCAGATGAGCGTTGCCGATGTCGATGCCGACGGTCGCGACGAGATCGTCTTTGGCGCGATGGTTCTCGACGATGACGGTAAGGGGCTCTACTCGACCGGTCTCGGTCATGGCGATGCACTCCATGTTTCGGATCTCGATCCCGATCGTCCGGGTCTCGAGATCTACGATATTCAGGAACGCTTCGATGACGCGGGCGCGAGTTTTCGTGACGGACGAACGGGAGAGATTCTTTGGAAGCGTCCGTCGATAAAAGCGGGGGACGACGGTGAGGGACCGGGCCGCGGTCTTTCGCTCAACATCGATCCGCGTCATCGCGGTTTCGAATCATGGGCATTTGGCGCAGGTTTGAACGGTCTCTTCAATGCGAAGGGCGTGAAGGTTTCTGACAAGATGCCGCGTTCGTGCAACTTTGGAATTTTCTGGGACGGCGATCTCTTGAGTGAGTTGCTCGACCGCAACACGATCTCGAAATGGAACTGGGAAAAGGAAACGACCGACGTGATCTTTACTGCTGAAGGTTGTCAGTCGAACAACGGAACGAAAGCAACGCCCGCGCTCAGCGCCGATCTCTTCGGCGACTGGCGCGAGGAAGTCATGCTTCGCACTGCGGACAACAAAGAGCTGCGGATCTTTACGACGACGATACCGACGAAGTATCGCTTCTATACGTTCATGCACGATCCGCAGTATCGCCTGTCGATAGCATGGCAGAACGTCGCGTACAATCAACCGCCGCATGCAAGTTTCTATATCGGCGATGACATGAAACAACCGCCGAGACCGGTGATCACGACCGAACGGCGGCGGCGATGATAGCACGCCAGTGTCGTGTATTCAGCGCAATTAGCCGCAGATTACGCAGATCACACAGATTTATGAAGGTGCTTTATCCGTCTTGATCTGCGGCATCCGTGTCATCTGCGGCTAGATCGCTTCTACTACGAGGACCCCATTATATGAACAACATCTTCATCCTTGTCTTCACTCTCTTCGCAACCGTGTCGTTCGTCGCGGCGCAAACGCCGACACCGACACCGGATCCGCTCGCGGCAGCCCATCAGCGCGCCGATCGGCTGCAGGCTCGTCTCAACGACTTTGCAAACTTCGCGCGTTATCGCGACATGAACTCAAAGCTCCCCTCTCCGACAAAGGACGAGCAACGAGTGGTTTTCATGGGCGACTCGATCACGGACGTTTGGAAGCTCGATCAGTATTTTCCCGGTGCGCCGTACGTCAATCGCGGGATCAGCGGTCAGACGACCCCGCAGATGCTGCTTCGTTTTCGGTCCGATGTGATCGATCTGCAGCCGAGGGTCGTCGTGATCCTCGCCGGTACGAATGACATCGCCGGCAACACGGGTCCGATGTCGTTGATGGATATTGAGAACAACTATCAATCGATGGTGGAACTGGCACATGTGCATGGGATCCACGTCGTGTTCGCATCGATCATGCCGATCAGCGATTACAACAAAAACGCGCAGGGCAATCCGATCATTCGGAGCACCCAGCGTCGGCCTGAGCAGATCCTCGCGTTGAATGAGTGGATAAAGAAGTATTGTGCGGAGAAGAAACTCGTGTACCTGGATTACTTCACGGCAATGGCAGATGAGAAGGGTTTTCTGAAAGCGGATCTCGCGAATGACGGTCTGCATCCGAACCCGAAAGGGTATGAGTTGATCAAGCCGCTCGCGGAGAACGCGATCAAGACGGCGTTGAAAATGAAGCGGCCGAAATAGTTTTGGGTCTTTGGTCTTTGTTGGTTCTGCAGCTCGCGTAGTGAGCGAAAGCACGTAGCCCCCAGCGTGAGCTGGGGGGCGACGACCACAACGCGAGCCCGCGTATGCGGGCGAAAG
>DATEOJ010000345.1:0-7161 GCA_035274235.1 Pyrinomonadaceae bacterium | reverse complement strand
GGCTCATGATCCTAGAGTGGACGTGCTCCGGTCAGGCAAGCCTGACCGCAGTGCGATGCGGCAAGCCGCGAAGAGACACCCGGGCGCTCAAAACAAAACTTATTGTCCAATCGTAGGACAGGCATTCCTGCCTGTCCTCTGTATTGCTCCGACTTATAACTAGCACCTGGTCTGAAAAAAACAACAGCGATGTCAATTCTTGATTAAGGCACATCCGGGATAACAAACGAGGACAGGCTGGAAAGCCTGTCCTACGCGTGTTACATCAAATTCACCGGATCGATCTCGGTGAACACGTTCCGCATATCTGCGCCGTTCTCCTCGGCGAAATGGAGACCGGTCTCGATGGTCTCGCGGAGGGCTCGCCGACTGGCTGACTTCACCAGGATCTGCATTCTGTATTCACCTTTTAGCCGAGAGAGCGACGCCGGTGCGACACCGATGATCCGACATTGTTTGTCTTTATTCGCGGCGTCGAGCCCGGCCTTGATCATGCCGGCATTTCGAGACGCGACGTTCTCGTCTTTCGCTTTAACGAGGATCGACGCGAGCACGACAAATGGCGGATAGTTGAGCTGCCGGCGAAACCTGATCTCTTCGTTGAAGAACCCCTCGTAATCCTGTTTCACCGCGTGCCGCAACGCGTAGTGTTTCGGATAGTAAGTCTGGATCAGAACTCGACCGGGCAAGTTGCCACGGCCGGCACGACCCGCTACCTGTGTCAGGATCTGAAAAGTTCGCTCGGCGGACCGGAAGTCGGGAAGTCCGAGTCCGATGTCGACCGATATCACGCCGACGAGTGTGACGTTGTGAAAGTCGTGACCCTTCGCAAGCATCTGCGTGCCGACAAGCATATCGATCTCGCCGGCGTCGAACGCGAGGAGCGTCTTCGCCATCTGCCCCTTCTTCGCCATCGTGTCGCGATCGATCCGTGCGATTCGCAGATTCGGAAAACGCTTCGCGACGATGTCCTCGATCTGCTCGGTCCCCTGACCGATGAAATACAGATACTCGCTTTCGCAGAACGGGCACTTGCGCGGCGTCGACGCAGCGAAGCCGCAGTAGTGGCAGACGAGTCGCGAATCGTGTCGATGATATGTGAGTGTGATGTCGCAGTTCTTGCACCGCAGACGTTCACCGCACGAACGACACAGAACAAACGATGAGAATCCTCGTCGATTTAACAGTACGATCGACTGCTCGCCGCGGGCGTGAGTTTCCTCGATCGCGGTCGCAAGTTCGGGGGAAAGTACGACGTCCTTGCCGGCCTTCCGAAAGACCTCGCGCATGTCGATCAACTCGGCTTTCGCGAGAGGTCGTCCACCGATCCGATATTGGAGCTGCAGGTATTGATACTTTCCTGCCTGCGCGTTGTTGAATGATTCTAGCGATGGCGTAGCGGATCCGAGAACGGCGACCGCATTTACCAAACTTGCACGCATGACTGCGACATCGCGTGCGTTGTAAAACGGCGAATCGTTTTGACGGTAAGAGCTGTCGTGTTCCTCATCGACGATCACAAGTCCAAGGTCGTGAAGCGGAGCGAAGACGGCGGACCGGGTTCCGATGACGACCTGAGCGTCGCCGCGACGGATCCGACGCCACTCATCGAATCGTTCTCCTTGCGACAGGTTTGAATGAAGTATCGCGACGCTTGAACCGAAGACAGCACGCAAACGCCTCGAGAAGATCGGTGTCAGCGATATTTCAGGGACAAGCATGAGCGATGATCGGCCGGCTTCTAGTGCGGCCCGCATCGCGCGGATGTACACTTCCGTCTTTCCACTGCCGGTCACGCCATGAAGCAGGAATGCCCGATACTCGGCTGACCCGACCGAGCGTTCGATCTCGGAAAGCACGAACGATTGTTCCGAATTCAGAACGATCTCATCCGCCGCGGGAATCGATACGTCCGCCAATGGGTCGCGATCGATCTCGGATGTATAAACATCGATGTACCCTCGCTTCGCGAGAGTGTTTACGGGCGACGCCCCGGCCGCCGCTGCGGTCAGGATATCCGTAAACGCCATTTCGCCTCCCGCGTCACGCAGCGTTTGGAGAACACGCTCCTGAGTTTCATTCAGGGGTTTGTCTTCCTCCGTCGCTGACCGCTCGAGTATCCGAACGACTTTCCGACGCTTCGGTTTTACTTTCTCCGCGACGGAACGTTCGTGAGCGATCACATCACCCGACGCGATCAAACCTCGGATCGCACGTCCTGTAGCCGCAGATCCAAACTCGCGTTCGAGCTCACGCCGCGAGACGGGGGCCGCGGTCGCTATCAGACGTTTCGCAATCTGGTTGCGTACCGGTTTGAGATTTGTCTCGTGGATCGCTGCTTCACGTCCCGAATCCGTTATCTCGTAGATTTGTTCGACGGCCGCATTGATCCCGGCCGGTAACGCCGCCTTCAGCAATTCGCCCCACGACGCCGCATAGTAATCCGCGGTCCAACGTGTGAGCGAAAGGATCTCTTCGTTGATGAGCGGTTCGGCGTCGACGAGCTCTGCAACGTTTTTTAGCGCCGCTTCATCGATGCCAAGCTCGGGGTCCAGTTCGTCGTGAAGCGCGACGACATAACCGGTAAGCACCCGATTCGCAAAGGATACCTGCACACGACTACCCAGCTGCGTCTTATCCGCAAGCTCCACCGAAAGTTTATAAGTGAACGTACGACGCGGCGGGATAGGGAGCGCGACCTCGACGAAACGGTTCGCGGACTGATTGGTCTCGCTTGAATGGGACATTTCGGGAACGATTAACGCAATGATAACCTAGGGGAACTTTTTGCGAAAATCTTCATCTAAGTCCGCATTGATATGGAAACGTTTCTCGAGCCTCAAGAAAAGAAAAAGTCGAATATAGTGGGATACCTCGTTGGCGGTTTGGTCGGAATCCTCATCATTGCCGGCGGTATTTATATCGCGACCCGTCAGCCGTCGATGGAAGATCAGATGGCGAACGTCCTGGATGGATCGTATCGCGAAGGCACGCCCGAGTTTGCGGCTATCACAAAAGACATCATCATCTCTACAAGCGACAACACCGTCGAATCGCCGAATGCATTCGGGAAGATCTCGATGTTCATTACGGGTACGATCCGTAACAAGGGAACCAAAGTGATCAACGGGCTCGAAGTGAATGTAGGCGTGGTGACGCAGTTTAATGACGTGCTGAAGGAAAAAAAGGTTCTGGTCGTTCCGACCCAACGTCCCGAGCTTGGTCCGGGCGAGATCATTAACATCACGCTCAGCCTCGACGGCTTCGACAAAAACGACGACCGCGCGAATATACGTTGGAAAGTGACGGCGATACGAGTCGCGAACTAGCCCTTGTCCGCGGTTTGATCAACGAACAGTTCTTCGAGGGACTGCTTCACCTCTTGAACCGATATCAGGCTTCCGCCAGCCGCCCTTGCCGACGCAAGGATCCGCTCGATCTCAGATTCGTCCTCGACCTTAATCGTCACGCCGCCCGGATTCGATGCGATATCTAAACCCGCCGGAAGTCTGTCGGCTTCTATGCTCCGAAGGCGAATCTCGTAGACCTGCTTATCGCCCTGCGTCGCGAGAAGATCGTCGAGCTTGCCTGTTGCGGCGAGATGTCCGCGGCGTAAGATCGCGACCTCGTCGCACAGGGCTTCGACGTCTGAAAGGATATGGGTCGACATGAACACGGTCGTGCCGCGCTCCGGCAAACCTGCAATAAGCTCACGCACCTCGCGGCGTCCGATCGGATCGAGCCCGCTCATCGGTTCGTCAAAGAAAACGATCTCGGGTTCGTTGATCAGCGATTGGGCGATCCCGACACGCTGGAGCATCCCCTTGGAGAACTTCCGAAGCTGCTTGTTCCGGTCTCGTTCGTCGAGACCGACCTGCGTTAGTAAGTCGGCCGTCCTGCGGGTGCGTTCAGCGGAGGAGTAACCAAACAACTCGCCGAAATAGTTCATCAACTCGTTCGCGGTGAGGTAGTCGTAGAAGTACGGATTCTCCGGACAGTATCCGATCCGACGGTGCATCGAGACGTCGCTGATATTGCTACCGAAGATACGAGCAGTGCCGGCGGTCGGGAACAGCAGACTCATCAAGAGCTTGATCGTCGTCGTCTTTCCCGCGCCATTGCCGCCGAGAAATCCGAAGATCTGGCCCTGCGAGACGTTCAACGAAAGCCCCTCGAGTGCTCGTACCTTTTTCTTTCGCCAGAATCCTACTTCGTAGTCTTTTGTCAGGTTTTCAATTTCGACGATATAGCTCATACAAGAAATTCCCTCAAGAGATCCCTCGAATCTTGATTCGCGTTGCGATCAGAGAAAGTAGTAAGAAGACCCACGTGACGAGTGAAACACCGCGTGCGAAGGTCTCGCTTGCGGGCTGCTCGAAGAATACTCTGACGTTCTGAGGCCCCGCCGGAACCGTAATAAGGATCGTGCCATCATCGGCCGGCTCGACGTTCAAGCGTTTGCCGCTAGAAGTCGCGTTCCAAAATGGATAATAGAACGCCGCGATGCGGATCTTCTCCTCCGGACCGTTTCCGAGCGAGATCTCTTTCTCCTCTCTCGCTGCCTCGACGAACGTAAAGTTCCGGTGCGTCCTTGAGACGCTCCCGAGATCCTTGAACGCCTCGCGTCGCGCCCAGGCCGGCCACCAACATTCGTTGCTATCGTTGTATTGATAGACCTCAAAGTTGTTGTCGAATGAGGCGACGCTGTCTGGATAGCCTGCAGGTCGGATGACCTGAGCGAACGTGAAAACGAATCCGGCGAAGAGTAGCCCGACCGTGATCAAACCGAGTGGCCGCAGTTTTCCCTTAAATACCGACTGAAGTTGTTCGACAAAACCTGCAACGAAGATAGCTCCGGCGAGCGAAAGTAGACCGAGTAGTCGCCATGGAAACTGGATCTTCTGCAGGAGACCGACGTGTTCCCACAGAACTCGGCTGATCGGTGTGCCGATGATTATCGCGAAGGTGAATATTGCGATAACGGGAATCAGGGTCCGACGGTTAAAGTCGGGTCTAGACCTTAGACAAAAGGCGAGACTCGGAACGACCATTGCCAGCGTGATGAGGAACAGGATGTCGGTAAACCAGAGGGAGGTCTGTTCATATTGTTCCGCGGGCACATAGAGTAGTGAGGCGAGAAAGTTCAAGCGGAAGTCGTATGCTTGAGCCGTGAATTGCGGGAGCGTGTGCTTTACGAACTCAAGCTCGGTCACTAACCTGATCCAATAAAAGGCGCTGGCCGCTGCGGCTAGTCCGACGGACGCTACAAGTTTACCGATCGTTCCGACGTTCCACCCTGCATTTCTGATCAAGGGAACTGAAAAAATCAGCAGTGCCGCACTTCCGATTATTGCGAGGGGAAGGTGAGAGAGGATGAGCAGCGCGTAAGATATCGAGAGGCCTGCGACGGCATCGATGCCGCCTCCGGACGTGATCCTCTTTACAAAAAGAAAACAGAACGGAAGAATCGCCAACCCCGCAAACTCAGCGAACAGACCGGCGTTATAGACCTGGTTTACATGGTAGGGCATGGCCATGAAGACAAGCGCCGCGACGAGCGAGGCTTTCTCCGAAAACCATTCGCGTGAAAGAAGGAACACGCCCATGCCGCTAACCAGGAACCAATAGCAAACCGCGGAAGCTATCGCCGCGTTCCAACTGGGCACGACTACGCGAAAGAAAGCAACAAGGTAGTAGGCAACTGGAGGATAGAACCGAACGCCCGCGTCGCCGTAACCAAGATTCGTTTTGCTGATCCAAACCGGATAGATATCGCCGGCGCGAAGCGCATCATAAAATGAGATCGCGAAACGATAATGCTGCGGCAGGTCATTGCCGGTCGGCATGCCGAAATAAAAAATCGGCAACGCGAGAATTACCGCCGCGATTAGCAGTATGGCGATGGTCCTGAAATTGTGCGGTGATGAATTCAAGACTTAAACGCGTGGGACTTTCGTATTAGAACCCAGATCGGTCGTGCAAGTTCCCTGATTGATCGTGTACGGTTCGCCGCTCGGATCGACAAAGTTATTCGACCGGTCAAACTTAAGATCGGGTCCGGATTTCGCTTTCTTTTGCACGATCGGAAATATCTCAGACCATTTGGTCGCACAGCGGTTATTGGAGTTGCGATACTCGCTGAGTGCCGCATTCAGGAGGTCACGCTCGTCGAGGGAATCGATCTGCATGAGACGGAGTTCGGCGTTCTGTCGCGACAAGTTGTCTTGCGAATCGTCGCGAAGTTGTCTGTACATATCGCGGGCCATATTGCGGCTGCCGCCTTCCGTCTTCATGCGTGCCGCCATCATCCGCAAAAAGACCGGAGCACCTGAGATTTCCGAGCCGCGGCGATAAACGTCCGAGGACTTTTCGTAGTCGCCCGTCTTCCAATATATGTAGCCGAGATACTGGTGCAGACGCCACTCGTCGGGATTGCTCGCGATACCTTTTTCCGTCAGGGCGATCGCCTGTTGCGGATCGATCGCGGGTAGGAGTGTCGCACCGTAGGTGTATGGCGCGATGAAGTGCGGATCGAGGTCGGTCGCGTTGTTGAGATACGGGTAAAGCAGGCGTGGGTTGAGCGGGGTCAGATCATCGAGATTAAGGTTATCTAGTCCAACGACCGAGATCTTGTTGCCGACGTATTGAAGCGAGTTCATCCAATACCAGTCGGCGGCCAGACCTTCGGCACCAAATACAAAACCTTTCAAACGCGCACCCTCGACGGCAAGATCCTGATCTGCGTAGCCGCTTGGAAGTGGCGGTCGGGCGGACTCGACATACCGGGTCAGAACCGAAGCACACGCGAGACCGATCGCGATCAATGCGACGCTTGCCCAGGTTTTGCCCGACTTCGAGATCATTTGAAATTTCTTCGGCTAAAGATCAACACCGTGATGACGATCAGGATTGCGTCGAAAACCAGTGCGTAGAGGATCGAGCCACCCAGCATCGCGGCGGGCGGAACGTCGCCGTGTGCGGCGTTGGTCGCGAACGTAAAATGCGAGAGGTTCGGAAGGACGTAATAGATCGCCTCGAAAAGTAGCTTTGCGACGTCCGAGCGTAGGGTTACCGCGAGGTCGCGTAGAGAAGAGCTGAAATGTCCGATAACAAAGACGAAGAACGTGAGCAAAGCCGAGAGCGCCGGCGAGGAGAATGATG
>DATEOJ010000344.1:0-12378 GCA_035274235.1 Pyrinomonadaceae bacterium | reverse complement strand
AGAGTATCTGACTTCGAATCAGAGGGTCGCAAGTTCGAATCTTGCCGGGTGTACCAAAGAAATGGAGAAGGGCGATCGTTTTCGATCGCCCTTTCGTCTCTTGTGATTTGCCCTAGTAATTCGAACGGAATATCAGCAGGTTACTCACATACGCAAACCAGAGGAGACCGAAGCAGGCGAGCACCAGAACAGTCGCCTGGAGTTTGCCCCAGATGCGCCAACGGTTGCTTAGCCATGCATTGATTGCGTTGAAGATAACTACGACTGTTCCGAGCGCACCGAGAATGCCGATCAGCTGGAACAACCAGAACCACTGCTTCTTGCCGTCGCCAAGCATTTCGATGTGATTCAGAGCGTAAGTCAGCAAACTTACGAGACCCACCACACATATCAGATTCAAGGCAAAGGCGATCCAGGTTCCGCGTCGAAGCCATCTTTCTTTCGACGTGAGATCGAGTGTATGACCGTAGTGCCTTCGAACCAGCCATGCGATCGGAGTAAGCAACAACGTCAGTGCCATTATTCCGAGAGACAGGCCCAGGACCGGAAGCAGAATGCCGCCGTTCTCGACTAACCCGACACGCTTGAAGACCATGAAAGGATACGGAACGATCAACTGCATCGCGCCGTCCTCGTCGGGCTTGAAGACGAGAAGATCCTGACCATCAACTTCGCGAAACTTCATAGGTCCGATCTCTTCCCATTTACGCGGGAGACCGTTTGGTCCGGTCAACGCATCGACCGATATAGTACCGTCCTCGTTTGGATAGACTTTCGCTTCGCCAAGCACCGACGCCGCCCTGACGAACGACTTCTCACTTCGACGGCTGACCATATAGTTTCCCGCCACCGACTGAGCGTCCGCTTTAGCGCTTTCGAGCACCGGGGCCGGATTACTATATGGATAGTATCTGTCGACAAAAGCGTCCCAGAGCATCGACCGCGGCGACGCATCGCCCTTGCCGCCACTGTTATACGAGATGAAGAATCCGACGCTGCTATCCAGTATCAAATGCAAATCGCTGTGAAACGCGATCGTATCGCCGCCGTGTCCGATTATTCGATGACCATTACGCGTCTCTTCATAAAACCCGTGACACATTCCGGGGACCGCGTCGTCGAGCGTGAATAGGCGGCTGTGCATCTTCTCCGCGGTTTCCGGACGAAGAATTCCTTGGCCTTTATTTAGGTGTGCGGCCATGAACTTTGCCATATCGCCGGCGGTACTGCTCATACTACCAGCGGGGAACGGCGAAACGACTTCGAACGGGACCGGCGGTGACGAAGCTAGGCGGTATCCCTTCGACATCTTCTCCGTAAGTTCGGCCGGCAACGGCTGGCCAAACGTTGAGTGGGTCATGCCGAGCGGTTTGAAGATGTTGTCCTCTACATACTTTTCAAATGGGACACCGGAGTTCCTCTCGACGATGTAGCCCGCGAGAGCAGTTGCGTAGTTGGAGTAAGCAGGAGTCGTCCCGGGACGAAAGATGCGCGCCGGGATGTGAGTCTTCAAGTAGTCACCGAGATTCGGCGATGCTTCCCCGGCGGAAAAGAGATCTTTCACTTGCTCCTCGAATCCGGCGGTGTGAGTCAGGATGTGTTTCATCTTGATCGGCTCGCCGAACGCGTCCGGGATCTTGAAATCCAGATACTCATTCACATCACGCTCAAGATCGAGTTTTCCCTGTTCATTCAACTGCATCACCGCAGTCCATGTGAAAAGCTTGGAAATGGAGCCGGGTCGAAAAAGCGTTTCGTCGGGAGACACCGGGATCTTCTTTTCGAGATCGGCATACCCGTAACCTTTCGAAAAGAGTACCTGGCCATCTTTAACGACGACGACTGTCGCACCCGCGATGTCACCTCGTTCGAGCTGATTCGGCAAGATACCGTCAAGAAACGCTCCAACGTCGGCTGCAGTCATTTCGGGCGCGGGGGAAGTTGAGACGTCTTTCTTCGGACTTACCTCTTCAGCTTTTCGCGGAACGGAGACTTCGGGGACTTGTCCCCACACCAATGCCGCAACTCCTAAAGCTAAAATTACGAAGATCGTTATTTTTTTCACTCTGGTTGCTCTCCTTGGTCCCTTATCTGTCAGACGGTCGGGTTAAGACGTAGGCGCCGATCTGACACGAGGACAAACCCATTCGATAAAAGTCTTCAACTACGAATCCTGCCGCGAGTGCCTCGGTAAACGCACGCCTCGTTACAGCGCGCCATTCCGATGCGAGATGAAAGTCATCGCTCTCGAGCGTTCGGATATTAGTTGGTATCTCGATCAATACGCCCTCGCCTTCTAGGAGCTTCTCGATCTCGTTGCAGTGCGGACGATCGTTCTCATCGAGTTCGACTAGCGCCGGAAAACGCGCGGTTGGCCCGACGGAATATGTCTTGCCTAGTTTCATGCGAACTCTGTCGCTTGTGAGCGGCCACGTTACCCATAGACGGTCCGTGCCGTTCCGGTGAAGGAAACTCGATGCGTCCTCGCCGTAGAAATTTACGTAGTACTGATCCGAAATAACGCCGAGCTTATTAAAGTTGAAATGTGCGTTGCGGCTTTGCAGCGGATCAAAGGTCCACGTCATGATCTCGATGCCCTGGGCAAGAACTCGCTCGCATTGAGCAGCCTTTAACAAAAAGCCGAGGTTGTGGTCTCGATATTCCGGACGAACGGCCAGCATGTGCGAGTGATGAACCATCGCTCCGCGTTCATATCCGACAAACCCGTAGACGAATCCAACAAGCTTTCCATCGTCGAATGCGCCAAGAAGGACACCGCCCGCGATCTTTGCCGCAACCAGTTGCGATAGCGGAACGACATCGAGGTCCTGAACGCCCCAAACCTCTTTCTGAAGCTGCTCAACGAGGCGATATTCTGTCGCCGACTCAATATCGCGAATCTCAATACTCGTTTTTTCCGTCGCGGAGTTCATGACGTGCGGCCCGGCCCGTAAAGGACTTTTCCCGGACGTGCTCCGGTATGTTTCCCCTGATCGATCACTACCTGTCCGTTCACAAGGACGTACTCGATCCCCGTCGGGCTGAGTAACGGCTGTTCGTAGGTGGCCTTGTCCTGAAGCTTGTCGTAATCAAACACGACTACATCCGCCCAACAGCCTTCTTTGATAATTCCTCGGGAGGCGAGCCGCATCCGTGTTGCCGGCCACGATGTCATTTTTCGGATCGCCTCCTCGAGTGAGAGAACTCGCTGGTCGCGAACATAACGCGCGATCAGCCGAACATGATTTCCGTAAGCACGTGGATGCGAAAGACCGATCGCATCGGGCTCGCCCGGTTTACGCGACGCTCCGGCATCACTGCCGATACTTGTCCAGGGAAACTTGAGAGCAGTGATCACGTCCTGCTCGCTCATCATGTGGTAGATCGCGTACACGCGTCCGCTGCCCTGCATGACGAGGTCGAATGCGGCGTCGGCTGGCTCCTTCTTTAGCTCCTTTGCGATCGCCGCGAGACTCTTACCATTGAAACGTGCGTTGTCCTTGTTCTGCGCGTTCGCAAGAATGATGTTGTCCCAACCGCCGGACGCCTCAACGATATTCCACCAACCCGGCGAACCGGTGACGATCTCCTTTTTTAAGCGTGCACGTGTCGCCGGGTCTTTGAGTCGCTCCACAAGCTTTTCAGCACCACCTTCAAAAGCCCACGATGGAATGACTGCTTCGAGTCCTGTTCCTCCCGCGGTGTACATGTAAATATCTGCGGCGACATCCACGCCCCGCGCCCGAGCGTCTTCGATCTTCTGTCCCGCTTCGGACATCAGTTTTCCCCAACCCGGTTGATACGCAGCCTTCAGATGAAAGACCTCGACCGGCAATCCGCCACGTTCACCTATCGCGATCGCCTCTTCAACCGACTGAACCAACTCTTTGCCTTCGCCGCGAATGTGACTGGCGTAGATGCCGCCATACTGGCCCGCCACTTTCGCCATCTCAACCAACTCGTCTGTTGTCGCGTAGCTCGAAGGCGGGTAAATGAGAGCCGTCGTCATGCCGATGGCTCCGCCCTTCATCGCCGTCTCCATGATCGCCTTCATGCGAGTGAGCTCTTCAGGCGACGGAGCCTTTGACGACGTACCAAGGACAGCAACGCGAGCCTGCGTTTCACTAAAGTAGCTGCCGAAGTTGATGCTGATTCCCTTCTTCTCCAGCTCTGCAAAATACTCCCCGACTTTTTCTGCGGGAGCAGGCGTTCCACCTTCGCCGCCGATCGCGGTAGTAACGCCCATCAGCAGCTTATTCTCGGCAAGACCATTCTCACGGAGGACACCACCCGACTGATCCATAACATCGATCCATCCGGGCGACACATAACGACCGCGAGCATCGATCTCACGTCGACCTTTCCCGTCGACTTTACCGACACGTGCAAACCGGCCGTCCTTGATCGCGACATCCGCGAGAATCCACGGATTTCCCGATCCGTCCAGCACGCGGCCGTTGCGAATAACGACGTCGTAGACAGGTTCCGCAACTTGCGCCTTGAGGGGGAAGCTCAGCGCATACACGAACAGCAGTAACAGCGAAACGGTGCGACGAAGGTTTTGCATTTTGTTATCGAGTCGAGGCATTTTTACTGAACACGTCCCTGGCCATAGAGAACTTTGCCGGGGCGAGCGCCTGTATGCTTTCCGTTTTCGATGACGACCTCACCGTTAACCAGAACTTGATCGATACCGGTCGGTGTACGGAACGGGAATTCGTACGTCGCGTTGTCCTGGATCTTGTCGTAGTCAAAGACGACGACGTCAGCCCAGTTACCTTCTTTTATCGTTCCGCGTGACGCGAGTCTCAAGCGAGTCGCCGGCCACGACGTTATTTTTCGGATCGCCTCCGGCAGCGTGATCACTTTTTTCTTACGGACATATTCGGCGATCACGCGCGGAAAGTTTCCATAACCTCGCGGATGTCCATTCCCCGCCGTATTAGGGTCTACAAGTTTTGGAGATGCGGCGGCGTCGCTCCCCAGACTGACCCACGGATACTTCAACGCAGTTTCGACATCTGACTCCGACATCATGAAGTAAAGAGCCCCGACGCGACCGTTGCTTTCGACGATCAAATCGAACGCTGCGTCGGCAGGTTCCTTGTTCCATTCCGTCGCGATCTGTTCGATATTCTTATTCTCGAAGCGCTTGTGCTCGGGATTTCCCGACGACGCGAGCACAACTTGCTTCCAGCCACCGGATGCCTCGACAATGTTCCACCATCCGGGCGAACCTGTCTTGATCTCGTTCTTAAGACGCGTTCGGGACGCCGGGTCTTTTAGTCGCTCCAGAAGCTTGTCGCGTCCGCCGTCAGCGGCCCAGGAGGGCACCACGGCCGCTAACGACGTTCCGCCGGCGGTATATAGATACATATCCGCCGCTACATCAAGACCACGGGCTCGAGCCTTCTCGATCGTTTCGCCGGCCTGACGCATGAGTGTTCCCCAACCCGGCTGATAAGCCGCCTTGAGGTGATAGATCTCGACCGGCAGCCCACCTTTCTCGCCGATCGTTATCGCTTCGTTGATTGATTCGACTAATTCTTTTCCCTCGCCTCGAATATGACTCACATAAAAGCCGCCGTACCTTCCAGCAACGCTCGCGAGTTCGATAAGCTCTTCCGTCTTTGAGTAACTCGCAGGCGGATAGATCAACGCGGTCGAGATGCCGAGTGCTCCGGCCTTCATCGCGGTTTCCACCAAGGCCTTCATTCGAACGAGTTCCTCTGGTGTAGGAGATCGCGAATCTTGACCGACGATCGCGACACGCGACTGCGTCGCCCCGTAATATGTTCCGAAGTTAGGACTGATCCCGCTCTTCTCCAGACCCGCGAAATACTCAGCGAGTTTCTCTGCCGGTACCGGTGTTCCGCCTTCGCCCGCGATCAGCGAGGTCACTCCCTGAAGAAGTTTGCTTTCGGCAAGGCCGTTAGTTGTCAGAACGTTGCCGGAAGCGTCCAGCATGTCGATCCAACCTGGCGTGACATATTTTCCGGAGGCGTCTATCTCACGCTTCCCCTTTCCCGCGACTCTGCCGATGGCGACGAAGCGACCATCTTTGATCGCAACGTCTGCAAGTATCCAGGGGTTACCAGAGCCATCCAGCACGCGACCGTTGCGGATCACGATGTCGTATGGCGTGTCTGCCGTCTGTGCGAAAAGTTGATGCGACGAGGGGCCGCACAGTATGAGGACGACCAGTGCGAGCGCGACTGCGCGATGAAAACAATTCATATGCGTTCTTATTTTATCTTCGGAGCAGGGATTCCATTGCCGGCGCCTTGTTTGAAGATAACTTGAGTTACCTTGCCCGCCGTGTCTGTTTCGAACTTGAGCTGTGCGTCAACGACCTTAAGGAAAAACTCCTTATCGCTCTCGGGAAACAGCTCGAGGTTCTGCGCGTTCCCGGTCAACTTCATGAAGAGCTTGCCGCCCTCGTTCGTGACGGTCAGCACCGTGCCCGGAAGCAGTTGGTAGTCGCCGACAAACTTGTCGAGAGCTTGCGAAGGAAGCGTGATCGCGACGCGCTGCTTCGGGAGAGTGTATGGTTCTCCAAAAACTATCGCTCCAAGGTTACCGGCGACGGGGCCCGCCGGCCCGCCTTGCACGTTGCTTAGAACGACCACCGTCACTTTTTCCTCGGGATAGCGGACGAGACTTGTAGCGAAACCGTAGATGCCACCACCGTGAGATATCGTCATGCGATTCCCGCGCTTACCAACGTTCCAGCCGTATGCGTAGTTGCTCTTGAATGGCGTAAACATCTCGTCGCGAGATTTTTGCGTGAGGAGTTTGTCTGTGTATAGCGCCTGTTCCCATTTCAGAAGATCCTCGGTCGTCGAATACAGCGCCCCGGCAGCGTATGGGATCAGCATGTCCATATACGCGGCGTTCGCGAAACCGTCGCCCTTCTTGACGTAACCATTCGCGCGACGCTTGAGTATCGTCTCGGACACGTCGTAACCCGTTTGCGTCAGGCCAAGCGGCGTGAAGATGTTCTCCTGCAGGAAGTCTGTGTACGACTTACCGGACGCCTTCTCAACTACGAGACCGAGAAGGTGATATCCGGAATTGGTGTAGTTGTACTTTTCTCCCGGTGCGAAATCCAGCGGCTTCGTCTTGTAGTCGGCGAGGAGTTCGACCGGAGCGATCGGCATCACTGCCTTTTTTGCGAAATCCGGGAACGAGGTGTAATTCGAAATTCCCGAGGTGTGCGTCAGAAGGTGTTTGAGGGTGATCGGCTCCCAAGCGGTCGGACACTCCGTCACGTACTTGCAGATCGGATCGCTTGTACTTAGTTTACCCCGCTCTTGCAGCAGCATGATCGAAGCAGAGGTGAACTGTTTCGTGATGGAGCCAAGGCGGAAGATCGTCTGCGGGCTGTTTGGGATGTCCCATTCGTAGTTGGCCATGCCGTAGCCCTTGCTGAAGATCGGCTTGCCATCCCGCGCGACCAAGATAGTACCGCTGAACCGATCGATCTTCTCGAAGGCGGTCATGTACTCATTAATTTTTGCAACGACTTGTTCATTAGTCGGCGCTGCCGGCGCCTGCGCCAGAGCCGCATGCGAAAGCAGAAGCGTGAAGATAAAAAGGATAAGGCCGCGAGAACGATTAAAGGTATTCATAACGATGATGAGAAGGAGTAAACGACCAGCCCCCTGAGCCCAATGGTCCCGGGGATGCTGGTCGGTATTAGTCGCAAAGAGCAATCGGTCAAATGACCGGTCGATTAGTTAGCTTTGTTGTCGGCGCTCGCCGTTGGCTTCGGCGCGTCCGGAACACGCTTGAACGGATACGCCGAGAGGCCCGGCATACCAAGTGTGAGCGTGTCGACTTTACCTTGCGCGTTCAGTGCGAACGAAACGAAGGACTTCGATATTCCCGATGTCGAGAACGTCGCTCGGAATGTATCGTAGTGCCAGTGCTCGAGGACGCTATTGAATGCTGGTCCAAAAGACACTTTAAGCTTGCCGCTCTCGTCCGTGACCTTCACATCGCCGTAGAGATCACTTCGATACGTACCAACGTAGCTCGGAAGAGAGTGCGACGGATTTGTCCCGGTAACACGTTCGGCTTCGGTTTTCTTCTCCGCCGCGTTCGCCTGGTCGGCTACGACCTTGTACTGCTTCAATATGTCGCCGCTCCAGTCTTTCTCAGGAACGCCCAGGTAAGCGTCGAAGATTCGATACATGAGCGGTATCGGAATGATCGAACCGTTCATGTTGGTCAGGATGACGACGCCCACCTTTTCCTCAGGAAGCATCGCAACCGCTGCTCTCATGCCGTCGATGGCACCACCGTGCTCGACAAGCTTTTTGCCTCGGTAATCCGACAGAAACCAGCCCATTCCGTAATTCAGGAAATGCGCCTGCGGGTAGAAGATGTTGTACGCACCCTCGAGCCGCATTACGGTCTGCGACATGTGCATCTCGTTCGACGTTGCTGCACTAAAAACTTTCTTGTTATCGTAAGTGCCCTTACCAAGCTGCAGCCTCAACCACTGGGCCATGTCAACGACGTTCGAATTGATCGAACCCGCCGGGCCGATGTTGTCGATCTTTCGCCACGCGATCGCTTGAACTTTGCCGTCGAACGTTCCGTGCGGGCTAGCGATATTGTCACCGTTCTTGAACGAACTTATCGTTGTGCTTGACGCTCTCATTCCGAGGGGCGTAAAGATTCGCTGAGTGACGACATCATCCCAGGAGCTTCCGGTAACTTTCGCCACGATCTGACCCGCCGCGAGGTACATCAAGTTCTGATATCCAAAAGTACTGCGAAGACTCCAGCTCGGTTTGATATATCGAACATGGCGAAGAATTTCGTCGCGGCTCAGCTCCGTTCCGTACCAAAGGTTGTCGCCGCGCTCCAGACCGCTTCGGTGCGTCAGCAGATCGCGGATAGTCAGCTCGCGGGTGACGTATGGATCGTAGGTCTCAAAATCGGGAAGGTATTTAGATACTCGATCGTCCCACTTGATCTTGCCTTCGTCGACAAGCGTCGCGAGAGCAGCCGAGGTAAATGCTTTTGAAGACGAACCGATCGCAAAGATCGTTTTCTCGTCGACCGGCGTTGTCTCGCCGATCTTGCGAACTCCGAACCCCTTTGCAAAAACGATCTTGTCGTCTTTTACGATCGCAATGGCCATACCGGGAACTTCCCAGTCTTTCATCGCTTTCTCCGCGTACGCATCAAAACCGTTTAGTGAGGCGGGCAGTTGCGCAAAACCAGTAACCGCGAAAGCTAAGATGACGGTCAAGAGAATTAACGAACGCATATGATGATTCCTTTGCTTCATAATATTTTTCGAGAAGAATCCAAACACGCTTTTACGGCTTCGGTGCTTCAGCGGGAGCAACCGTCCAGATCTCGGAAAGAACGCGCTTGAAGTTACCGCCTAACACTCCTTCTATATCCTTATCACTGTATTTGCGTCGGATCAGACCTTCCGTGAGATCGAACATCCGCTTCGGATGATTTAGACCCTCGACATCGATCTTCTCGCGAAACGCATAGCTTCCCTTGTAGCCGGCGCGCAGTCGCTTATTGAGTTCCGGCGGCATTGAATCGTAACCGTAAAGATCAATGTCACTCCCGACCCCGAGATGGTCCGGTCCGATAAGCTTCCTGACATGATCGAAATGGTCGAGGACGTGCTCGACCGTCGTCGGCTCATCCACTTTTACAAACATACGAACGCCCGTGATGCCGATAACGCTCCCGGCCGCACCGACTTTCTTAATCGCTTCATCCGTCTTGACGCGCGGATGGCCCGGCACCAGCGCGCGACAATTCGAATGGGTGATCAAAACCGGCTTCTTGGAAATTTCAAAAGCTTCAAGCGTAGTGCGGTCGCCGCAGTGGGATACATCAACTGCCATCCCGACTTTGTTCATCCGTTCGATGATCGCGACGCCAAAATCAGATATTCCCTCATCGTGACGCTCGGTGGCGCCATTGCCGATGAGATTGCGCGAGTTATACGTCAACTGTGAAACTCGCTGTCCCATGCTGCGGAAGAAGTCCACGTCGTTCGGCGTCCGAAATTGGTCTGAGTTCTGGAGTCCGAGCAGGACCCCGAGCTTGCCCGACTTCTTAACGCGAGCAAGATCGGCGGGACTATCGATCCGGATCATGAACTCATCGTTGTTCGCGATAAATGCGTTCCACAAACCGAACCACTTCAACGCGGTCTCATATGCATTCGGCCCGCCAAGACCGACGGCCGGATGAATGACATTGATGCCCGAGTCTCTGAATGGCTGAAAATCCGCCGCGGTAAAACTCTCCGGGTCGGCCATCCACCTGTCGTTCTTTGCGAAATCCAGGGTCAGGACACAGAGCATGTCCATGACTGTCGAACGCCCGACAAGCTCGATCGCCTTTGCCGAATACTCAGTTGTCGAATTCGCGAACAGACGATACCGCCCGAAGTTCAACATGGGAGCCGCGAGGAGACCCACTCCTGCGACAGCGGCCGACCGCAACAGGTCCCTTCTCGAGATAGAGTTCTTCCCTTGCATAGTTACTAGACGTTCAATTTCAAACCGAACTGAATGATCCTCGGGTTTACCGAAGTGGTCGAGATAATTCCGAATGCAGCGCTGGAGACGTTGGTACTCGGATTCCGTACTGCGGAGTGTTGAACGGATTGGAGAGCTCCGTTCTGAATTCAACGTTTGCGCCTTCGGTCAAGAACGGGAGGTCCTCCGCTTGACGATGTAACTGACTGTGAAAAACAAGATAGTTCTACACCACGTACTGCAAGTTGTCAATGAAACGCACCATGTATTGCATTGGAAGCATAAATTGATCGCATAGCGGCATTCTCGCAGTTTCTTTACAAATTTCTAATAAAGCACACCCGATTCCGGAGCGTGCCCCCTCTCAGCAACCTAACTCAGGCCCGAGCCGCTGCAATAGATGTTGCATTTCTTGCGCGACTTGCACTACCATACGAGGTCTATCGCATCCTTTCCGGAATCTTTAGGCACCATCGGATGAGTTTTTGTTCTCCTGATCGTTAGAGCGACGGTCGACCTCCGTCGACCGTCGCCCGTCAAGCAAACGGTTCCCATGAATAATTTCCAACTTGAGAAAATTGAACTTCGTGAAATCGAACTTCCGCTTAAAAACGCCTTTGAGACAAGTTTTGGTGTAACGACTAAACGCCGTGTAATCGTTGTGAAGGTCACGGACGCGGACGGAGCCGTCGGTTTCGGCGAGTGCACCGCGATGGAGAGGCCGTTCTACAACCACGAGACAGTAGACTCGGCATGGTCGACGATCACGACGTGCATCGTCCCGCTGCTTGCTTCAGCGCATGTCTCGTCAGCCGACGAAGTTGGTTCCGCACTTTCTCCGATCCAGGGAAATCGAATGGCGGTCGCGGCGGTTGAGACCGCGATCTGGGATCTCGAAGCCAAACGTTTCTCTAAGCCGTTGTGGAGTCATATCGGCGGAACTTTGAGTGAAATTAACTGCGGAGTGTCGATCGGGTTGCAGGAATCGCCGGAACACTTAGTCGAGAGAGTGGCCGCCGAACTCAGTTCGGGATATCAGCGGATAAAGGTAAAGATAAAACCCGGCAAGGATGTCGAATTCGTAAAGGCGGTTCGGAATGTATACCCGGACATCACATTGTCCGCGGACGCAAACTCGGCCTATGACCTCACAAAAGATATCGCTACTCTGCGCGAACTCGATAACTTCGACCTTCTGATGATCGAGCAGCCACTAACCGCCGGCGATCTGCTCGACCACGCAAAACTCCAGCGATCGCTGAAGACGGCGATCTGTCTTGACGAGTCGATCACTTCCCTTCGCGATGCGCTTCAGGCGTTGGAGATGGGAGCGTGTCGAATCATCAACATCAAACTCGGACGCGTCGGCGGACATACGGCGGCGAGAAAGATCCAAGCTCTCGCAAAGGAAAAGGAGATTCCGGTTTGGTGCGGTGGAATGCTCGAGACCGGAATCGGTCGAGCGCACAACATCGCAATGTCGACGCTAGACGGTTTCACGCTACCCGGAGACGTCTCGGCATCATCGCGCTACTGGGAACAAGACATCATCGACCCGCCTGTTGTCGTGAGTGACCACGGAACAATTACAGCGCCGTCATCGCCCGGGATCGGCTATGGCGTGAACGACAACGAGATCGATCGACTCACGACCCGGCGAGAAGAACTGCGGCTTCACGCCGCGCGATCGTTTTCTTCGTAAAGCTCATCGTCGCCGATTTGCAAGTATCTTGACGAAGGAGCCCGAAAGTAGCTCATCGAGCGTGATGCTCGTCCGCCGCGTCGCTTCTTCCGCAGTGATGGCACCGCAGTTGATCGCACGTAAGAAGAAATTCAACAAGCCTTGACC
>DATEOJ010000343.1:0-2259 GCA_035274235.1 Pyrinomonadaceae bacterium | reverse complement strand
TCACGCGTCGCAGTTCGTGTCGACGAAGCAGCTCCGCAAGAGCGAGCGCGTGTTCGTCGGAATCATTCACGCCGCCGAGGAGCACGTATTCGAAAGTAAACCGCTCGCCGCGTTTTAACGTCCGTTCGAATTCCTTCGCGGCCGTCATCAGCTCATCGATATTCCAACGCTTATTGATCGGCATCAACACATCGCGCAATTCGTCGTTTGGTGCGGACAACGAGATCGCGAGATTCGGTCGCCGATCGAGTGCGGTGAACGAACGGATCTTCGGAACGATGCCGGCGGTCGAGACCGTCACGCGACCGGGAACGATGAACAGACCGTTCTCGTCGGACATGATCTCCAACGCCTTGATCAAACTTTCAAAGTTGAGAAAAGGTTCACCGGCACCCATCGCGACGAGATTAGTCCCGTGCGGTGTTTCGGAGCCGATCCCGTAGACGTCGTTCAGCACGATAACGATCTGTTCGACGATCTCGCCCGGTGTAAGATTTCGCAGCAGACCAAGTTTCGCCGTGAGACAAAAGTCGCACTTCAACGGGCAGCCGGATTGTGACGAGAAGCAAATGGTGTCGCGTCCTTCGGTCGGGATAAAGACCGTCTCGACCGGCAGGTTGTCCTGCGTCTTCATCAGGAAGCGGCGTGTTCCGTCTTCAGAGACGTAGCGAGACTCGACCTCGAGCGTCGTCGTATCGGCCGCCTCCGCAAGTTTTTCTCGAAATGCCTTCGGAAGATCGGTCATCTCGTCGAACGACCGTTCGCGACGGTCCTGCAGATTCTTAAATATCTGCCTGCCGCGATAGCGCGGCTCACCGATACCCGCGGCAAATTCCTCGAGTTCGGCGACTGTCAGACCTGTCAGATGGAGTTTTTCCGTCATCGCAAGCGTTTAGTTTACCATCCGGCTCGTTACATCGCTTCTTGGACGCGTATTCGGTAGTACAGGCAATACCGCCTGCGTGAGCGGGTGGTGCGGCGTATAGTTCCACTAAGTGCTCGTTCACGTCGAGGTTTGACCACCGGCTAACCCAGGCGGTACCGCGTTATAGCACGGAATACACCGAAGACACGGAGGCTACTGAAACCCACAGGCATTTAAGGCGTAGAATCTCACCATGAAAAAACTTACTATACTTTTACTCGTTGTCGCTTTCGCATCCCTAAATGCGATGGCTCAGACAATTGCAAAAGAATCTACGACACCGACAATCGCTCTCGTGAAAGACGCCGATCCGAAAGACGTTGGGTCGATCGACGCGATCATGAAGGCGGTCTACGACGTCATTTCCGGGGATGCGGGGAAGGCTCGCGATTGGGACCGGTTCCGTTCGCTTTTTCATAAGGACGCGAAGTTAATTCCGTCTGGGAAGAACCCACAGACCGGAGTGATCGGAGCCCGATTTCTGACGCCGGACGATTACGCCACACGCAGCGGACCGAATCTTGAAAAGAACGGCTTTCATGAGAGGGAACTTGCCCGACACGTCGATCAGTACGGCAACATCGCGCAAGTCTTCTCAACATACGTGTCGTTCCACAAGGCGGACGACAAGGAACCGTTCATGCGCGGGATCAATAGCTTTCAGTTGTTGAATGACGGCAAGCGTTGGTGGGTCGTGAATATCTACTGGCAGGCCGAGACACCGGAGTATCCGATACCGAAGGAGTATTTGAAAAGCAAATAGAATCCGTTTTCACGGTACTATCGAACTCAACTTAGATGGCGGAGCACGTATTCAAGCGCGAGCTAACGATCGATCTCCCTCGAGCCGAAGTGTTCGGCTTCTTTGCCGACGCTGCGAACCTCGAAAGGATCACACCAGCGGAGTTGAGCTTTCACATATCGACGCCGCAGCCGATCGAAATGCGCGAAGGAACGCTGATCGATTACCGGATGCGGCTAAACGGCCTGCCGATGTCATGGCGGACGCTGATCTCGAAATGGGATCCGCCGAACGAGTTCATCGACGAGCAACTCTCCGGTCCTTACAAGCAGTGGATCCACCGTCACACCTTCACCGCGCTCGGGCCGGATAAGACCTTGATCGAAGATGAGGTTCGATATCGACTACCGTTTGAACCATTCGGCGACCTCGCGCATTTTCTTGTCGAGGGTCAGTTGAGGAAGATATTTGATCACAGGCAGAAATTTGTGGTTGAGCATTTTCGCGATACATCTAGCAGACGTGCTTGAACTTATCCACGCACGGGTGTTTCGTGGTTTTCTTCGTTCGTGTTATTTCGTGTAAGTTCGTG
>DATEOJ010000342.1:0-7586 GCA_035274235.1 Pyrinomonadaceae bacterium | reverse complement strand
TTAACGTTCGCACCCGGTTTCACTCCGACGAAGATGTTTCCCCACATCCCGCCTTTGGCGTGACCGCGAACCGAGCAGAAATACTTGTAGGATCCGTTCGCAGTCGCCTGTAGAACGATCTCTTCGGCATCGACGGTTTCTCGCCCAACGTGACCGAGCAGCTTGTTGCTCCCGGCAGTGCTGACGATCTCCGGCCCGATTGCGAATTCTCCGGTGACGTGTCCGAATCGGACGTCATGCCGCATATCGAGGTCGACGTTCGCGAAGAGTATTCGCAACGTCGCGCCGGGCGGCACGACTAGATTGGGATTTCGCAAGCCGCGTATCCGGTACGACAGCATGTCGTCCTCGGGACCTGTTATTACGACGAGCCTGATCTCCTTGCTATTAAATGTAAGGTTCGCACCGCTCGCATTTGCCGCGGTCGCCGTCTTCTCGAGCTCGTTGAGCTCCGTTAGTTTGATAGATTTCTTCTCGCTGCTTACTAATTTGAAGGCCTCATGCGCATAGACATTCGCGCTCAGGACCGCAGCGAAGAAGACAAAGAAAATACTCTTTATCATTGTTCCTCTTCCTTGATCTCTTGATGTAGATACGGCGCAACGGAACCACGTCGCCTCTTGCGACCCCGTCGTGCGTCTTTTGTTTCCTGGATCTAAGTAAGAGGAGGGCCGCGGGCGCCGGCGGTGTTGTAGTGCGAACGCGCGTAGAAGCTGGTCTCGCTTGGTGTGACGGTCGAAGGCGTGGGCGAATAGTACCGGGCAGATTTAACGGCAGTAGTAGCCGAAGAGGCGCCGGCGTGCTTTTTCAACTTAAAGCCCTCGCCTTTCACCGAGACCTTCGTCGCTGCAATTACACACTCACAACTCTGGCTAATGTGATGACCAGCTGGAACGGTCTTCTTTTGTTTGTGATGGCTGGAGCTCGAGTGACACGAGGCCCGGGGCTCGGATTCGGCTTGATGATGCGAGCAGGCACAGGCGGCAACCGATGCGACGGACAGCGAAAGTATCGCCATCACACCGACCGATATCTGCCAAAGTTTTCTGACCGCTGTTCTCATCACCAGATGGATTATAGTTCGGAGCGATTCGAATTGCATTGCTGCTCCGATGACATCTTACAACCTGTGAGTAGGTGTCAGGTCAAGCTTTACTTTCGTCGTCGGAAAAAGATTCGATCAGGCGGCAGACCGAGTGGCCGTCCGGCGACGAATTTTTCATCGACTTCCACAATTTCGCCGCTCGCTCGAGACGGACCTGCATCGCTTTAAGTTCCCGGATCTTGGCGGCATTCTCCTCAATTCGCTTTTCGACGATATCGCGAACCATCGGACACGGGGACTTGTCGTGGCTCGCACGCCCCAGTATCTCTTCGATCTCGCCGAGCGTAAACCCAAGGCGTTTTGCCGCCGTAATAAATCTCAGACGTTCGGCGTCTGAAGCGCGATAAAGCTTATAGCCATTTCTAAGGTCACGGGAAGGCTTTAGCAATCCGATCCTTGTGTAGTGACGGACGGTGAAAACTGGCAGGTCTGTTCGGCGAGCAAGTTCGCTTGCGGTCATCATAGATCAATAATATTTGCCCACCGGCTTTTCCGGAAATAAAAGTCTATTCCAACTTTTCTTCTAGGGTGCCGGATCTGTCCGGCGCAGCTCACCTGCTGAATAAGCTCACCCTTATTCGAAAACCTTATCCGAAAATGGCAACCGCGACCGAGAGGTTGTGGACGCAAAGCCAGGAGCCCCGAGCAATCGGGATCGTCCGGTTACCGAAGTTAGGTTGATGAGATCCCCAAGCGTTCTACTCGCATTATTATTGACCGCATTCTCGACCGTCGCCTTCGCTCAGAATGGCCCGGCGGTAAGCTTTGATCTCGCAAAGGCGGATCGCGGCGGCTCGATGCGTGCCCGAGTCGCGGACAGCGATACTACTTCGAAGAAGCTGGTAATTCCCGCAGAACTCGAACGCGAGATCTTCAAGCGCCTCAACGCTACGCGTCGGTCGAACGGTCTCGAGGATCTTGAATGGGACGAGCAGGTCGCCGCCGTCGCACGTCTTCATTCGCAGAACATGGCCGAAAAGAAGTTTTTCAGTCATCGCGGTACCGACGGATCGATGGTCGATGACCGCGCTGATCGCGTAGGCCTCGGCAAGTGGCTAATGATCGGCGAGAACATAGCCTATATGCGCGGGTTTGATGACCCGGCAGGACTGGCCATCGAAAAATGGATGGAGTCGACCGCGCACCGCAATAACCTCCTCGGCAAGAACTGGCACGAGTCGGCTGTTGGCGTGTCGATGACCGAGGACGGGACCTACTACATCACTCAAGTTTTCCTGAACCGTAAGTAACGCTGATCGATCAAGCGTTCATCCCTGCCATCGGAGAGAAATCGCCGGTGGCTTTTTTTCGTTTACAGATGCCATGCCGACTTTTTATTCTAGAGACCTATGAGCGGCGAAGTCCTCACCATTCCGTCTTTCGGAAAAATCAACCTGCACCTGCAGGTGATCGGACGCCGCCCCGATGGGTTCCACGATCTGTGCACAGTCTTCCAGACGATCTCGATCCACGACACGATCATCGTTGAGCCGGCCGAGGCGATCGAATTTAGTTGCGATGACGAGACGATCCCGGTCGGCGAGGGAAACATAATGGTTCGGGCGGCAAATGCGCTCCGTGATCTTGGCAATTGCAATTATGGGGCGAATATCTGTCTCGAGAAGCGTATCCCGTCGCCGGGCGGTCTCGGCGGCGGTTCGTCAAACGCGGCCGTCGTCCTCCTGGCACTCAGAAAGCTATGGAAGCTCGATGTCGAACTCAGCAAACTCCACAAGATCGCTGAGAGCCTAGGCTCGGACGTCCCGTTCTTCCTCTACGGAGGTACGGCGTTGGGGATGGGGCGCGGAGAAATAGTTGAGCAGATCGACGATTTCTGTGAGAAATACATGCTGATCGTCACGCCGAACGTGGCTGTAGCGACCCGAGATGCATTCAAACGATTACAGGTACGCGCCTTGACAAAGCAGGACTCGGAACGTATTCTTCGACTTTGCCGTTTGGACCTGGAATCGGCTGATTTCAAGCATACGGCCTTCACGAACGACTTTGAAACAACGGTTTTCGCGACGTATCCCGAGGTGGAGCGAGTCAAACAGACTCTCCTCGACCTGGATGCTGACCGGGCGATGCTGAGCGGTAGCGGAGGCAGCGTTTTCGCGGTTTTTGACAAAGAAGAGACACGGCAAACAGCAATGAAAGCCCTTGACGATGAGGTCAACTGGCGAAAGTTTGCCGTAGCGACAATTTCGCGGAATGAATACCGCGAGGCACTCAAAGAAGTGTTTTAGGTCGCTTCCGATCAGTTTCTGAAATAAGTTTGGGGCGTAGCCAAGTGGTAAGGCACCGGTCTTTGGATCCGGCATTCGCAGGTTCGAATCCTTCCGCCCCAGCCATTTCACAATCGGAATGCGGCCTGTTTAAAACAGGCCGCTTTTTATTTTGGGACGACAAATTTCAGTTTGTCGCTTGAGACCACGGGGATAAAGATCAGCAAACTAAAGTTTGCTGTCCCTTATGAGCGTAACCGGCAACATAAAAATTTTCTCGGGTAATGCGCATCCGGCTCTCGCCGAAGAGATCTGCACCCATCTTACGTGCGATCTCGGAAAGGCAAGCACGGAACGCTTCTCGGACGGCGAGTTCAATTTCCAGATCGGCGAGAACGTTCGCGGCTCCGACGTATTTATCGTGCAGCCCACGTGTCCCCCGACCGATCAGCACCTTATGGAGCTGCTGATCATGATGGACACATTTGTTCGAGCGTCTGCGGAACGTGTGACGGCAGTTATCCCGTACTTTGGTTACGCACGTTCGGATAAGAAAGACCGTCCACGTGTTCCGATCGCCGCAAAGCTGGTTTCGAACCTGATCGTTAAAGCAGGTGCCGAACGAATTCTGACGATCGATCTTCATGCGGCGCAGATCCAGGGATTCTTTGATGTGCCCGTCGATCACTTGTACGCGGCGCCGATCGTGGTTGAGTACTTTAACAACAACCCGATCGAGAACCTGATCGTTGTCGCCCCCGATACGGGCGGTGCCGAACGGGCGAGAGCGTACGCGAAGCGTCTCCACGCCGGTCTCGCACTTTGCGATAAGCGTCGTGAACGTGCAAACGAGGCCGATGTAATGAATATCGTCGGTGACGTTGCCGGAAAGAATTGTTTGATAGTCGACGACATGTGCGACACCGGTGGAACGATCTGTAAGGTCGCCGAAGCGTTGCACAAAGCAGGTGCTAACGAGATCTTCGCGTGCTTCACGCACGCGGTGCTATCGGGCAAAGCCACCGAGAACATCAGCAACTCGCACCTGAAGAAGGTAATTGTCACGAACACTATCCCGCTGGGAGCGGGTGCAACTCCGCTGGCTGAAGGCGGAAAGATCGAAGTTTTGAGTGTCGCGAAGCTTTTGGCTTCAGCGATCAAGTCAATCCATGACGAGACGAGTGTCTCGTCGTTATTTATCTAGTTCCTGGTTCCGAGTTTCTAGTTCCTATTTTGGGAGACTCACATTCGGGACACAGGGTATGAAAACTAGAAGCGAGGAACTAGAAGCAAGGAACTCGGAACAAGGAACTTAAAGGTTATGGCAGAGAAAATTGTTGTTAAGGCTGAGAAACGCGATGGTCGCGGTAAGAACATTAACCGCAGGCTGCGCGGCGAAGGAAAAGTTCCGGTCGTCGTTTACGGCGGCGGCGGGGAATCGGTCGCGGTTGCCGCGGAGTTGAAAGACCTCGCTGCAGTGCTTCGAACCGATGCCGGCGTGAACACAGTGTTCTCGCTCGACGTCGCGAATGAAGGTGTTGGCGATGTGATGTTCCAGGATCGACAGATCGATCCGGTACGCGGACGCTTGATCCATGCGGATCTCCGACGCATCGCAAAGGGCGAGAAGTTCGAAATGACGATCCCGATCCATCTGATCGGAGATGCAGAAGGGCTCAAAGAAGAAGGAGCCGTTCTGTCGCAGGCGCTGCGCGAAATTAAGATCCTCGTTGAGCCTGCGAAAGCACCCGAGTCGTTCGATCTCGACATTACTAATCTTTCGGTCGGGCATTCGCTTCACGTTTCGGATCTGCAGGTCGAGAAGGGGATCGAGTTCCACGAGGCACCGGAGACGGTTGTCGCGTCGATCGTTATCGTCAAGGAAGCAGAACTCGAGCCGCAGGTTGAGGAAGGCGCTGAGCCGGCTGTTGTCGGTGAAGAAGCACCGGCCGAGGGCGGTGAAGGCGAAGGCGGAACCGAATAGGTTTGGACGCGAACTGGCTGATCGTGGGTCTTGGCAATCCGGGCGCGTCTTATGAAAAGACGCGACACAATCTCGGATTCATGCTCGTCGATCTTCTCGCTCGCGAATCCCAAACGCAGGTCAAGCGGGACGAATGTCGAAGTTTGATCGGGCGTGCGGAAATTGAAAATCGGAAGACGGAGCTGGCCAAACCGCAGACGTTCATGAACTTGAGCGGCGAGGCGGTCAGCTGCTTGCTCGCAAAGCCGGACCGCGACGTGACGCGTTTGATCGTCATCTCGGACGACCTGGCGCTGCCGTTCGGCAGGATCAGAGTTCGACCGGGCGGTTCGCATGGTGGACACAACGGTCTTCGGTCGATCATCGATTGTTTGGGGACTAATGAGTTCATCCGACTTCGGATCGGCATCATGCCGGAACATCCGGTGAGCAATACAAAGAACTTCGTGCTCGAGAAATTTTCGAAAGACGAAAGCACGGAAGTTGAAGAGATCTTGGGGAAGAGTGCCGACGCAATTCGCGCAGTGATCAGTGACGGCGTTGAGCGTGCGATGGCGAGTTTTAATTAAGTAAGAGTTGTGATGATTGGCGGGGTTAGTTCACGCGTAACGCGTAACTCTTACTTAGCCGCCAAAGGAGGACAGTAAATTGGCTAACAGGACATATGAAGTGATGTATATCGTGGATCCGGAAACACCGGCCGATAAACTCACCAAGTTGAACACAGCGGTCGGAAGTCTGATCGAGAAGGAAGGCGGAACGGTGGTCCGCATGGATGACGGCGGCAAGCGCACTCTAGCTTACCCGATCAAAAAGAAGACGGAAGGTTTCTACATTCTTTTTGAGATCGAAGGCAGCGGTCAGGAGATCGCTGAGCTTGAACGCCGCATGCGCGTCAACGACATGATCATCCGCTACATCACGGTTCGTGTTGACGAGGACCGGAAGAAGGCCGACAAGATGCGTTCGAAGCGCGAGGCTCGTCAGGAGAAGCGTGCGAAGTTCCGTCCGACCGAAGATGCGGCAGAGATGACACCGGAGGCGGCAGTCTAGGCCGGAGAGGAAATTATGATCGATAGAGAAATGGATGAAATGAGCCCCCGCGACATCATGACCGGCGGCGATGAGCAGTTCGGCGATAAGGCTCCGCGCCGTTATCAGCGTCGACGCCCGCGTCAGGTGGTGCCGGATTATGTCGATTGGAAGGACGTAGAGTTTTTGAGACAGTTCATTCCCGAGCGTGGCAAGATCATGCCGCGTCGTATCTCGGGAATTTCCGCCAAGGACCAGCGTCGGATCGCAACCGCGATCAAGCGGGCCCGTTCGATGGCATTGCTGCCGTTCGTTTGGGAGTAGGTCACGCGATTTTGGATTTTGGATTTTGGATTTCGGATCGAAGCCAGGCTCTGGCCTCGGTCCTGACCATTGAGGAATTAAGATGGCAAATACAACGATTCTTTTGAGAGAAGATGTCGAAGCGCTTGGCGGACGCGGCGAGATCGTAAAGGTAAAGGCTGGTTACGCACGCAACTACCTGCTGCCGCAGGGACTCGCGACGCTTGCAACCAAAGGTAACGTCAAGCAGATCGAGCAGGAACGAGCGGCTCTGTTGAAGAGAGCGGCCGAAGAGAAGGCGACTGCTGAACTGCAGAAAGAGCAGATGGGCGTTATCGCGCTGGCGTTCGAACGAAAGGCCGGTGACGGCGGTACGCTGTTCGGTTCGATCACTTCGATGGACATTGCTGAAGCTCTTCAGGCGAAGGGTTACGAGATCGATCGCAAGAGGATCTCGCTCCGCAACCCGATCAAGGAGACCGGCGAGTACACAGTGAACGTTAAGCTTCATCGCGAAGTAGTCCTGCCGGTTCCGGTAACCGTGAGTGCCGAAGGCGGCGAAGTAGCCGAAGCTAAGGCGGAGAAGAAAGGAAAGAAGGCAAAGGCCGAAGCAGCAGAAGCCGAAGCTGCGCCGGCTGAAGCGACTGAGGCAACGCCGGAAGCTCCGGCAGCCGAAGCTGCAGAAGCGACGGAAGCTTAGTCGTTCGTTAGACAAGATTACCTGGGGTTGTCGTTTGGCACCCCGGGTATTTTTGCGCCAAACTCCCCTCCTTGTTTAGGAGGGGTGCCGAGGCTTTGCGAGGCGGGGTGGTAGTTCAGAAGAATCAGATCGCCCGGTAGCCAAAAGAGCTCCGTCCGTCTAAGAGATCAAAAAGCACCCCTCCTAAACAAGGAGGGGAGCTTTGTTGTCCTGTGGATGAATCCTTCCACATTG
>DATEOJ010000341.1:0-8499 GCA_035274235.1 Pyrinomonadaceae bacterium | reverse complement strand
TCCGTACTGCTTGACCGAGTTCGCGCGTCGGAAAGCCATGAAGATGACAAATAGGATTCCCAACGCCGCGAGAACCCATCCAGCCATTGGCGTGACGTTGCTCTGACCGATCGCCTTGAAAGTGTCCTCCGAGATCGGAATAGTGTTTCCGCTCAGGAGCCACTTCACCGCGCCGCGCCATGCAAGCAGACCGCCGAGCGTAACGATAAAAGCCGGGATGTTGAGGTACGCAGTCAACGCACCGTGGAACAGACCGATGATCGTTCCAATCACGATCGCGAAAAGTATCGCGACCGGCACGCCGTATCCCATTATCGACAAACTAAACGCCGCGATCCCACCCGCAAACCCGAGGACTGATCCAACCGATAGATCGATGTTCCCCGAGACGATCACCATCAACATACCGACCGCGAGAATGCCGGTGACCGACATCTGCGTCATCAGGTTCGAGAGATTCCTTGGCGTGAGAAAAATGTAGTCGGTCGCCCAGTGAAAATAGAGCCAGATCAGACCGAGGATGACGATCATGGCATACGCCCTGAGCGAGGATGTGTTTATTGTCTTTTTGGTTTCTTCGTTCATCTGCGTTCCTTCGTCCGATGCTGCGACAACCTAGATCGGATCGTTACGACGCCAGGCTCCCCTCCTTCTGAAGGAGGGGTGGCATCCGCTGAGCGATAGCGAAGCGGATGACGGGGTGGTCAATCAGCCGGGAGGCTGAAACTTCGACCTATCGGTCGATTTACCACCCCGGCCTCGCAAAGCCTCGGCCACCCCTCCTTCAGAAGGAGGGGAGCCTTTTGTGGAGATCTCAAGGTCACTACTGAGTCGGCAGCTCACACCATCACTTCACTCTCACTCGCTCCGGTCGCGGCCGCCATCACGCGCTCGGGCGTGGCTTCTGCTCGCTTAAACTCACCGCTCACTCGTCCCTCGCGCAGGACGAGCACGCGGTCGGAGAGGCCGAGAACCTCAGGCAGCTCCGATGACACAAGCACGATCGCGAGACCTTCTTTCGCAAGTTTGTTGATCTCCGCGTAGATCTCCTGCTTTGCACCAACGTCGATACCGCGCGTCGGTTCGTCGAGGAAAAGAACCTTCGGATTTGTCAGCAGCCATTTTCCGAGGACGACTTTCTGCTGATTACCGCCCGATAAAGTTCCCGTAACTGTCAGTGGCGAATTCGCTTTGATACGAAGTGACTTCATCGGACCGTTCGTCGCGAGCGTCTCGCGCGTCCGATCGATGAGAAACGCACCGGCGATCTTTTTCAAACCGGCGAGAGTCATGTTGTCGACGATTGTCTGGTCGAGAATAAGTCCGAACCTCTTGCGGTCTTCAGTGACGAAACCGATCCCGTGCGTGATCGCATCCGCCGGCGAGTCGATCTCGACCGGTCGTCCCCCGACGACGATCTCCCGACTATGTTCAGCCGGCCACGCACCAAAGAGCGCCATCAACATCTCGGTGCGGCCTGAGCCCATGAGGCCAGCGATTCCAAGCACCTCGCCCTTTCTGACGCTGAACGAAACATTGTCGACCAGCTTCTTGCGATTTGCGTCGGGCGAGAACGCGGTCACGCTTTTTACTTCCAGTGCCACGTCGCCAAACTCGTGATCGGGCGTCGGGAAAATATCCCCGACCTCGCGTCCGACCATCGCCGCGATCACGCTGTCCTTTGTCCAGTTATCGCGCGAGTTCGTCCCGACGGTCTTTCCGTCACGCAGAACGGTGATCCGATCGGCCATCGCGAACACTTCGTCGAGCTTGTGCGAGATGTAGATTATCCCGACACCGCGTGCCGTTAACTTGCGAAGGATCTCAAACAGCGTTTCGACTTCGGACTCCGTCAATGCGGCCGTCGGTTCGTCGAGTACGAGGATTCGCGCGTTTTGCGAAAGGGCCTTTGCGATCTCGACGAGCTGCTGACGTCCGATGCCAAGACTTCCAACCTGTATCCGCGGATCGATGTCGAGGTTCAGATCGTTGAGTAGTTTTGTCGTGCGGTGGTAAAGCTCGGACCAGTTGATGATCCCAAGTCGCGATGGTTCACGTCCGAGAAAAATGTTTTCGCCGACCGTTAGTTCCTTAACGAGCGAGAGCTCCTGGAACACGATCGCGATCCCGGCGGATTCGGAATCGCGAATGCCGGCGAAGGATTTAGCGTTACCCTCGACGAGAATCTCGCCTTCATAAGCGCCGTGCGGATACACGCCGGAAAGAACTTTCATCAACGTCGATTTGCCGGCGCCGTTCTCACCAACGAGTGCGTGGAACTCTCCCTCTTCGAGCGTGAAGCTAACCCCGTCGAGCGCACGCACGCCGGGGAATTCCTTCACGATGTTCCGCATTTCGAGTAACGACATAGACTATGAATTCCGCCACAGAGCACACAGAGGAGGGCGGGAACCTGGGGAAACTGCACCAGTCGGGATCCTCTCAAAAGCCCTCTGTGTGCTCTGTGGCCAATCTTCAGAAACTACAAAACAATTGGAGCCTAGTATAGCGAAACTCGACGTAACGCACGTCGGATTTCATCGTTTTGCATAAACCAGTACCAAACATTTCCGCTGCGAAGATTCTCGATACTCAGCAACGTGATCCCGAGGTCGATACCGATCACGTCCGGATTCACCCAGCCGTCTTTCGGATCGAACGCGTCGGCGAATCCATACTTGCCGTACGCCTTGTCGCCGTAGAGACGCTTCATTTCTTTTAAGGCTTCAATAGAGATGTCCGGCGTAAACATCAACGAACCGGCAGCGGCATATGGAACTACGGTACCGTCGGTCTGAGGATCACGTGGCGGTGCTCCCCACGCGACGTATCCGCGTTTGCTGTCCGACGCGCTCAGTCCCCAGATGTTCGCCGAGTACTTAGGGAAGTCTTTGCTGAGCACGTCGATAAAGAACTGCCGCTGTGCACGCGTCGCCTTGACCGAGTTTTCATAGTAATCAACATTCGGCGGAAGGCGTTCGCGACGATTCCTGAAATCGACCCACGCGTGCGAGAACTGATGTATGAAGAGCGGAGAGACAGCGGCGAGATATCGATACTCCTTGTACGTTTGCCACGGCCGTTCGAGCGCGTACCACGAGCGCGGCGGTATCGGCGTTGTCTTCGAACCGATCGCCATTAAGTAAAGGATCATCTGCTCGCTGTAGTCGTGCCAACGGTTGGGGATGAATCCGTTTTCAGGCCGCCAGCCGTGCGACAGTAGATGCGGATCGCCGTTCAGCATCCATCGAAAATCGACTCGCTTATAGATCTTGTCCGCGAGACTGACGATAGTCGGATCATCTTTGAAGCATTGCTTGACCGTCAGTACGCCGCCGAAGAGTAATGCGGAGTCGATCGATGAGACCTCGCTGTTCCAACGACGATCGCCGGTCGTCTGATCGACGAAGTGATAAAACCATCCGTTCTTGTGCTGCTGTTTATTCGCAAAAAAGTCCAGCGTGTTTCGCGTTCGCTCGCGTGCTTGTTCAGGTGTGATCCATTTACGATCCGCAGCGATGCAATAACCGCTAAGTGCAAAACCGGTCGCCGCGATGCTCGCGACTTTGTGATGACTTGCGCCTTGCGGATGGATCGTTCCGTCGGTGCGCGAACGGTCGAGCGTTAGTCCGGTCTGCGGATCTGAGTGATCCCAGAAATATTGGAACGTGCGCTTTTCGAGATCGTCAAGAAACGCATCGTCCGCGGGCGTTACGGCGGCCGCTGGTACGGCCGACGGCGGAGCCGGATCAGTGGGTTCGTTCGTAATGGGTGTCGAACTCGTCGCAGTGCTCAGTGAGGTGACCACGTCGAACGTCGTCTGCAAACCACCATCGCTGCTGTTCCCGACATAGACGATAAATGTGCCGGGTTCGACGACGGACTTCAAATCGCGTCCGAGAAACGACAGTTCCTTCGGCGATAGTGTGAACTCCACTTTTTGTTTCTGCCCGGGCCGCAGCGTAATCCGTCGGAAACCCTTCAACTCGCGCACCGGCCGCGTGACGGTCGCCGAGACATCGTTGATGTAGAGCTGTACGACTTCGTCGCCCTCGCGACGCCCGACATTTTCTGCATCGACCGAAACTCTGACGCTCCCCTTCGGTAAGATCTGCTCTCTATCGAGCTGTAGGTTCGAAAGCCGAAACTGCGTATAGCTCAACCCGAATCCGAACGGATAGAGCGGTGTGTTCGGTATGTCGAGATACTTCGATGTGTATTTCTCCGTAGCCTTGAACGGCCGACCGGTGTTCTTGCTGTTGTAATAGACCGGTATCTGACCAACCGAGCGAGGAAACGTGATCGGAAGTTTGCCGCCGGGATTTGAATCACCGAAAAGGGTATCGACGATCGCCGGTCCGGCCATCGATCCGGGGAACCAGGCCTCGAGGATCGCGGGCGAATTTTCAGCGAGCCAGTTGATCGTTAGCGGACGTCCGTTGATGAGAACAACCGCGTACGGTTTACCGGTCGCGTGAACCGCCTTTACGAGATCGAGTTGACGACCCGGAAGATCGATGTTGCTACGCGACGCAGCCTCGCCGCTCATGTCCTGCGATTCGCCGATAACCAGGATCGTGAAGTCCGAACTCTTTGCAGCGTCGACCGCCTTCGCGAAGCCGGCATCGGTTTCACACTTCGGATCGCAGCCGGGTTCGAAATTAAGTTTCTTGTTCGGGAACTTTTGCTTTAGTGCCTCGACAACCGTGATCGGATCTTCAGGACGGCCATCTCCCGACCAGTTGCTGTTCATCTCCGCCTTGTTGTTCGCCAACGCACCGATGACGGCGATCTCGTTCGCGTCGCGTCTGATGGGAAGCGTGTTGTTCACGTTCTTGAGAAGAACGAACGACTTCTCAGCAGCCACCTTCGCAGCGTCGCGGTTCGCTTGTTTGAAGATCTCGCGTTGTTCGAGAGCTTCGTCGGCAAACGGTTTATCGAAGAGTCCGAGTCGATACTTTACGCGCAGGACATGTTTCACGGCGTCGTCGATCGTTGCCATCGAGACCTTTTTGTCTTTTACCAGGTCAACGCCATGAAGGTTGTAGAACTTGCTGACCATCTCCATGTCGGTCCCGGCGTTGAGCGCGTACATCGCTGCGTCCGCCTCGGTTCTCGCGAGACCGTGGAACATCAGTTCCATTACCGCGGTGTAGTCGCTGACGACAAGGCCGTCAAACTTCCATTCGCGTCGAAGAATGTCTTTCAACACAAACGGATTCGCCGTCGCCGGAACTCCGTCAAGATCGTTGAAAGATGTCATGAATGAACCGACGCCGGCATCGAGCGCCGCTTTGAACGGCGGGAAGTAGATCTCGCGCAAAGCACGTTCGGAAAGGTCCGTCGTGCTGTAGTCGCGACCGGCGAGTGCGGCACCGTATCCGACCCAATGTTTTGCCGTTGCCATGACGCGATTGTTGGCACTGTAATCGGGACCCTGGAATCCACGAACGCGCGCTGCGGCGACTTCGGAACCGAGAAACGTATCCTCTCCGGCGCCTTCGATGATGCGACCCCAACGCGGATCGCGAGCGATGTCGACCATTGGTGCGAACGTCCAATGGACACCAGCCGCACGAGACTCGGCTGCCGCGACCGAGGAGTTCTTCTCGATCCCTGCCAGATCCCAACTCGCCGTTTCGCCAAGCGGGACGGGAAAGATGGTTCGATAACCATGGATTACATCGAAGCCGAAGAGCATCGGGATCTTTAGTCGCGATTCGAGCGCAGCCTTCTGCAGCTCGTTCGTGAACTTCACTCCGCGAACATTCAGCGTCGAACCAAGCAAACCCTTGCGCGCCATTTCGAAATGTTCCGGTCGCGCAAAACCGCGATAGTCGCCGTCGAGTTGTTGGAGTTGGCCGAGCTTTTCGGCGAGCGTCATCTTCGCGAGAAGCGCATTTATCTTCGCCTCGATCGCCGGATCGCTCACTCGCGATGATGTCGTAGTCCGACGTTGAGCAGGGCCGGGCAAGACGGCCGCTGCGATAAGCAGCAGGAATGTTGTTAGCGCCAAAAACCAGTTCCTAAACAAAGCACCCTTGTTCATCATCAATCATTACCTCTGATCAAATTCTTCTCACTCTGATCCCGCTGACGATCGGCTGATTCTTTATCGGGAGAAAGTCGATCGTTATCCCGGTAGTGCCGGTCACCGTGGCGTTTGTGCGTCGCGTGAGTTGCGTCATGTAGCCTGTGGCCGCGAACACGTCGAGTCGATCCGCGAACATTTCGCCGTTTATCTTTACACCGAAGACTCGTTCGCCCGCGGTCTTGAATTTCGGTTCGGCAAATCTCAACTCGATCTCGTAGCGACCCGCAGGCACGGCGAACGTGTAGCTCGACGGGCCTTCGCGCATCGTTTGGAAGATTGCGTCGTCATCCGTTCCAAGAATATTGACGCGCGTGTCGACAGCTTTTACATCGCGTTCCGGCGGGCTCCACGCGCGTTTGTCTGACATTGGAACGTCGGCTTGCCAGATCGTACCGGACGCGTCGATCACTTCGGTATTCGCACCGCAGTTGACCGCGATGAGATCTGTCGAACTTGGATCGATGTACTCAACGACCGCCCGGTCGTTGAGGCCCATCGAGGTCGAACGCTCGATCGTCTTTAGTGAATTGCGCCCGGGAATAAAGTTAACCGTCCATTCCGCCCTTCGAGCTGAGCCCGTCTCCCGGACGCCGAGCGACATATCGTTGTGGAACAACTCCACCCGGGCGAGATTCGAATAAACTTGGACCGTTTGCGTCTGTGGGCCACTACGTTTCGGCCAGTCGCTCACGGCGATGTGCACCACCGGCGTCTTCACATAGCTCGCGCGATAAAGATACGACACGTCCTTCGGCTGACGGTCGTACGTGTACATTCCTTTTTGATTAATATGCGGGATCGTCTCGCCGCGATATTCGGCACCGAAATCGAATTGATTCCAGATCGCAGCACCCGCGATGAACGGACGGGCCTCGATCTCACGCAGGTAGTACTCGTGAAACTTCTGCTGCCACTCGATCGATGAATCGAATCGAATCGGAGTAACGGCATGGACGCGTCGATCGGCGTTCGCGCCGTACTCGCTGATCATCAGCGGACGGTTTGGATACTTGCGATGAAATTCGTCGACGAACTTCGAAAAATCTTCAAATGTCGCCGAGTACCACCCCGAATAGAGATTCCACCCGACGACCTGAGTGACATCGACAAGACCCGAGTTGTAATAAGCGTCGCGCGAGCCGCCATCAAAAGCGATCACGGTGACTCGCGATGGATCTTCGGTCCGGCAGATATTTTCCAACTCGCGAGCAAGGGCGACCGTGGCCTGCTGAAGTTTTATGTCGTCTTTCTTTGAACGCAGATACACCTCATTCATGTATCCCCACATGACGATCGACGGATGATTCCGATGTTGAGCGATCATCTCGCGGAGCATCGTCTTCGCGTTCGCGTTGAACGTTTCGGATATGTGAATAGGATTTACGATCGGGATCTCTTCCCAAATGATCAGACCGAGCCGGTCAGCGGCGTCCAGCACCGACGGGTCCTGCGGATAATGCGCGAGCCGGACAAAGTTGAAACCGTTTTCCTTGATGATCTCGAGATCGCGGACGTGGAGATTGTCGGGGACAGCGTTGGCCATCCGATCGATGTCTTGGTGTCGGTTCGTTCCGCGAAGCTTGAGATGTTCGCCGTTGAGAAAAAAACCTTGCTCGGCGTCGAACCTGAACTTGCGGAATCCGAGCGGATTCGTAACGTCATCGATGACGGTCCCTTTTTCGACGATCTTCGTCCGTACCTTGTAAAGACTCGGTGAGCCCGGTGACCATAAGCGCGGTGTCTTGATCTTGATCGAATGCTGACGGAATTCGGCGCGAGTTCCCGGTTCGATCCGAATCTCCGACGTCGTCGTGGCGATACGCTGACCGGCCGGATCCATGATGTCGGTCCAAACCCGAACATCGCGTGTCGAGTTTCCGTCGTTGATGAGATTACCGCTGATCTCGACCGTTCCGCTTTCTGACGAAACGTCAGGGGTGGTAATTGCGATGCCATCTCCCGCGACATCGGTCGTACCGAGTCGGACATAGTCCGTCGCGATCAGCCACACGTCTCGGTAGATCCCGCCGTACATGTTGAAGTCGCCATCGATCGGAGGGTTGTCGAGGATAAGAGTGTTGTCGGCACTGACATCGATCACATTCTTCGAATCGGGTTTTAGAAACTCGGTGACGTCGAACGAGAATGCGGTGTAACCGCCGATGTGCTTGCCGACACGCCGATCATTCACAAAAACTTCGGCGACCTGACCTACGCCTTCGAAGTGCAAGAAGACTCGTCTGCCGCGAAGTCGCTTATCCAAAGTCAGCTCACGCCGATACCAGCTGACGCCGCGGCGATAGCCGGGCTCGTCATCGCGTGTGTCGTGGACATTCCACGTATGCGGCAAGGTAACGGATTGCCACTGTGCGTTTTCGCGCGGACCAGGTACGAACTTCCAACCG
>DATEOJ010000340.1:0-5218 GCA_035274235.1 Pyrinomonadaceae bacterium | reverse complement strand
GACCGCAAACCCGAGGAGATTAAGACTATGAAAGCATTTACCATGGCTGTCCTTGCGGGCACCCTTATTTTTGTTGTCAGCTCATTCGCACAAACCGGGCAGAACATGAATTTAAAACCTACCATCGTATTTGTCCACGGACTTTGGGCGGACGGCTCGTCGTTCGCAAAGTTGATCGGACCGCTTACCGCAAAAGGTTACAAGGTCATCGCCGTGCAGAATCCTACAACATCGCTGGAAGATGACGTTGCGGCAACTAAATCGGCTATCGATCGAGCAGGCGGCGACGTGATCCTTGTCGGACATTCGTGGGGAGGCTTCGTCATCACTGAAGCGGGTGCGGATCCGCGCGTGAAAGCTCTGGTTTACATCGCCGCATTTGCTCCGGACAAGGGCGAGACAATTCCTTCTCTAAGCGAGAAGGCCGCACCGACGGAGTTGCAAAAGTTTCTCCAACAAACCAACGGGACGTTGACAGTCAGTCGCGAAGGTGTTGCAAAAGTTTTCGCAGGCGATCTGCCCGCGATTGAGCAGGACGTGGTCTTCGCAGTCCAACAGCCGACATCGCCGAAAGTATTCGCGGGCGTTGCCGAGAACGCTTCGTGGAGAAACAAGCCTTCGTGGTACGTAGTCGCCTCGGAGGATAAGACGATAAACCCCGAACTCGAACAAATGATGGCGAAACGCGCGGGCTCCAAGACCACCGTCTTGAAGGCGAGCCACGTTGCAATGCTCTCAAAACCGGCCGAAGTGTTGGCGGTTATTTTAGAGGCCGCACAAAGCGTCAACAAATAGTTTCAGAAACAAATCGTAATGACGCCAATTTACACATTCGCTACCTGGCAAGTCAGAGAAGGCGAGCTTGAGCGCGTTTTGAACTTGCTTGAGGATCTAACTACCCAAAGCTCAGCCGAGAAAGGAAATATTTCTTATGCGGTATACCAGTCCCACTCAGATGCGAATACTTTGATTCTCGTTGAAGGTTATACAGATGATGCGGCCTTGCAGACCCATCGCGAGTCACAACACTTTAGATCGATCGTCCTCGAGAAGGTCCTGCCGTTACTTGAAGATCGAAAGATTGTAACTACAAATATAGTCACGCAGAAACCCGATGACTTGCTGACAGTCGGGGAATCTCTACCATAAAAAAGTGTCGCCGCTCCCACAAGCGTAGGACAGGCATTCCTGCATGTCCTACGCGTGTAGTTCCTCGCCATTGGCCAGCCTATGCGGTGCATTTTCGAATTTGCGTATAATCGGTCACAGTCAAGAAGCTCGTTTCCACACATAGCTGACTGTACCGATGAGAATCCTCGGCACCCTATCTCTTCTATTGCTGTTCGGATCAGTTGCCATCGCGCAGACCCCTGCGTTTGATCCGTCAACCTATCTGTGGTTCGCCGGGCCCGCGAGTAAGTGGGATGAGGCGTTGCCGGTGGGGAACGGACGGCTCGGCGCGATGGTGTTTGGCGGTGTCGAGGAGGAGCGGCTTCAACTAAACGAGGATACTTATTGGTCGGGTGGTCCGTACTCGACTGTAGCTAAGGGCGGTTACAAATTCCTTCCAGAGATCCAGAGACTTGTCTTCGCCGAGAGATATCTTGATGCTCACAATTTGTTTGGACGTAACCTGATGGGTTACCCCGTCGAACAGCAGAAGTACCAGAGCCTCGCGAATCTTCATCTCTTCTTTGATCACGCCAAAGACGTGTCGGGCTATCGACGGTCACTCGATCTTCGCGATGGGGTGGCAACGACGACTTACTCGTTTAATGGGATTCGATTCAAACGCGAGGTTCTCGCATCTGCGCCGGACCAGGTTATCGTCGTCAGATTAACCGCGGACAAACCGGGAAGCATCACTTTCACAGCAAACTTGCGCGGCGTGCGCAATCAGGCTCACTCGAATTACGGCACCGATTACTTTCGAATGGATCCTGTCGGTAGCGACGGTCTCGCAGTTACCGGACGATCGGCCGACTATCTCGGCGTCGCGGGAAAACTTCGATACGAGGGGCGAGTCAAAGTTGTCGCGGATGGGGGAGAGGTCGCTACGAACGGCGTCGATCTCAACGTAAAGCGTGCGGACTCGGTAACGATCTATTTCGCGGCCGCGACGAATTTTGTCGATTACCGCAACGTCAGCGGAGATCAGCACGCGAGAGTTGAATCGTACTTACGGAATGTAAATGGCAAGAGCTACGAGTCGGTCAAGTCCGCGGCGGTGTCGAACTACAAGCTCCTTTACGATCGTGCATCGCTCTCGATGCCCGCTAATGCAAATTCGTATCTGCCAACAAACGAGCGCAAGGAAAAAGCGGAGACCGCTCCCGACCCAAGTCTCGCAGCGCTCACCTACAACTTTGGACGTTACCTGTTGATCGGATCGTCGCGACCGGGTACGCAGCCGGCGAATCTGCAAGGCATTTGGAATGACGATCAGAATCCGGCGTGGGACTCAAAGTACACGACGAACATCAATACCGAGATGAACTACTGGTCGGTAGATTCGTCGAATCTGTCGGAGCTTGGGACGCCACTCTACAAAATGATCGGCGAGCTGACCGATCAGGGATCGCAAGTTGCACGCGAACACTATGGTGCGAAGGGTTGGGTGTTTCACCAGAACACAGATATCTGGCGAGTCGCCGCGCCGATGGACGGGCCGACATGGGGAACGTTCACCGTCGGCGGTGCATGGCTCGCGACGCATCTGTGGGAGCACTACGAATATTCGCAGGACAAAACGTTTCTCGCCGCGCAATACCCGGTGATGGAAGGCTCGGTACAATTCTTCATCGACTTCTTGGTGAAACATCCGAACGGAAAGTGGCTGGTCACGAATCCCTCGACGTCACCCGAGAATTTTCCCGACGGTGGCGGCAACAAACCCTACTTCGACGAAGTAACGGGCAGCCGGCTTCCGGGCACTTCGATTTGCGCGGGGTCGTCGATCGATATGCAGATCCTTTACGACCTGTTCGGATATTATTTGAACGCGTCGGAGATCCTCGGTAAAAAGTCAGAACTAGTCGGGCGTGTTCGGACCGCTCGCGAACAACTTGTACCGCCACAGATCGGGTCCGACGGTTCGCTTCAGGAGTGGGCGGACGATTGGCGCTCGCTGGAAAAGAACCACCGGCATTTTTCTCATCTCTACGGTCTCTATCCGGGCCGTGTGCTATGGGACAAACGAACACCCGCCTTGATCGAAGCTTACAAAAAAGTTTTGAATGAGCGCGGTGACAGTGGAAAGGGTTGGTCGATGGCGTGGAAGATGGCGTTGTGGGCACGTCTGGGCGACGGAAATCGCGCGAATAAGATCTTTAAGAATTACCTGAATGAGCAAAGCTGCATGCAGATGTTTGCGCTGTGCGGGAAGTCGATGCAAGTCGACGGGTCGTTGGGTATGACGGCCGCGATCACCGAGATGCTGATGCAGTCGCAAGACGGGGTGATCGATGTGCTGCCAGCGTTGCCAGACGAATGGTCAAGTGGTGAGTTTCGTGGCGTGAGGACGCGCGGCGGATTCGAGCTGGATCTTCAATGGATCGACAAACGGATAACTCGGGTGAAAGTAGTTTCAAAAGTCGGCAATACGTTTAAAATACGATCGAACTCTGAAATGCGCCTGATGGAAAAAAGGCTTGTCCCGAATGATGGCGTCATCGAGTTTCCGACCACGAAAGGCGCGGAATACTTGGTGGAGACAAAATAGTCTTCGGGTTACTTCATGGGACGAAGATTCTTGTTTGAAATTTCACATTTCAAATTTGAGATTAAAAGGTGGATCGAGATCTCAGGCTGAACTTCGAAGATGGCGATGTACCCAAGCATATTCAACGATGTGATCGGCCCCGTGATGCGAGGGCCGTCGAGCTCGCATTGCGCGGCTTCGCTGCGAATCGCTCGGCTGTGTCGTGACCTGATGGACGGTGAGATCGACAACATCCTCATTGAATTCGATCCGAACGGTTCGCTCGCAACTACGCACAAAGATCAGGGTTCGGACATGGGTCTGTTCGGAGGCTTCCTTGGGTGGGAAGCCGACGATGAACGTCTCCCAGAGTCGGAAAAATTTCTGGCTGATGCGGGGATCTCGGTCGCTATCGAGATCGTCGACATCGGTGCGACGCATCCGAATACTTACAAGATCACTCTCTCGAACGCGTCTGAGACAAGGCAACTGATCGCTATCTCAACCGGCGGCGGAATGATCGAGGTCGTCGAGATCGACGGAGCTCCTGTCTCGATAGCAGGCGACTATTTCGAGACGCTTGTGTACTGCGAATCGGCGGACGTGGTAGCGGACTTTGTGAAGGAGCGCATTCCTCACGAATCGATTCATGTTCATGAGGGATTCGTCGAGATCAAGTCGCGCGAATTGATATCGAACGAAATTCTCAACGAAGTACCCGATGTTCTCTTCGTTAGAGAACTTAAACCCGTCTTACCGATCCTTTCCAGCAAAGAGCAATACGTGCCGTTCGAAACATGCGATGACATGTTCGAGTTTAACGACGGCAAAGATCTCACGCTTTGGGAACTCGCAGCCGAGTACGAAGGCGCGCGGGGAGGCATTACTAAAGAAGAAGTCTTCGAAAAGATGCGCGGCATCGTTCGCGTGATGGGCAATGCGATCACGACGGGTCTCAAAGGAACCGAATACTCTGACCGCATTCTCGGGAGCCAGTCACTCCAGTTAAGACAACAACTCGATAGCCGAACTCTCATTGGCGGCGACGCAAACAACACGATCATCATGTACGTGTCAGCAACGATGGAGGTAAAGAGTTCGATGGGCGTTGTCGTCGCTGCGCCAACGGCGGGTTCATGCGGTGCTCTGCCCGGTGCTGTGTTCGGTGTCGCACAGTCACTTGATCTGAGTGAAGAAGATATCGTCAAAGCGATGCTTGCGGCGGGGATGATCGGTGTCTTCATCGCGTCGCGCGCGACATTCGCGGCGGAGGTCGGCGGCTGCATGGCTGAAACCGGTTCGGGCGGAGGAATGGCGGCGGCGGCGATAGTAATGTTGGCGGGAGGAACGCTTTCCCAATCGATCGGAGCAGCGTCGTTAGCGTTACAGAATTCACTCGGACTGATCTGCGATCCGATCGGCAACCGCGTCGAAGCCCCTTGCTTGGGGCGAAACGTCATGGCCGCGACCAACGCAGTCGCCTGTGCAAACATGGCATTGTCGAACTATGAGCACTTG
>DATEOJ010000339.1:0-27820 GCA_035274235.1 Pyrinomonadaceae bacterium | reverse complement strand
CCGTGTTCCGCCAAAAGGCGGAGAGAAGCAAAACACGCGACCCGAACCGCTTCCGACACCGACTCCGAAGCCGGCTGAAGCGCCGGAACTCCAGTCTGAAAATGTTCCCGACAGCGGGGAAGTCGTATCGGTCGATACACGCCTTGTAACGATTCCCGTCAGAGTCATGGATCGTCGAAGCCGTTTCATCGGCGGAATCAAGCAGGAGAGTTTCAAGGTATTCGAGGACGATGTCGAGCAGGATGTCGCCTACTTCACGAATGAGTCGCAGCCGTTCACGGTCGCACTCGTGCTCGATATGAGTTACTCGACGACCTTCAAGATCACTGAGATTCAACAGGCGGCGATCTCGTTCATCGACCAACTTCGTCCTGAAGATCGCGTAATGGTTATCTCGTTCGACGAACAAGTCCATGTGCTCTGCGAGGCGACAAGCGATCGGGCGACCATCTATCGCGCGATTCGCAGCACCAAGATTGCGACAGGAACGAGCCTTTACGAGGCGGTCGATAAGACGATCAACGACCGTCTGCGTACGATCAAGGGCCGCAAGGCGATGGTATTGTTTACCGACGGAGTCGACACGACCAGTCGTTATTCGAATGACATGGCGAACCTACGCGATGCGCTGGAGCTCGATACACTCATTTATCCGATCCGTTACGACACTTACGCCGACGTACAGGCAATGAAGAAAGGCGGACCGATAATGCTGCCGGGGCCAAAGACGACTACGCCTCCGACCATTCCAACCTCGGGTGGCAAACTGCCGTTCCCGATACCTACGGGTCCAACCATTGCCACTGCGGGTGACAAAGGCACGACCCCGGAAGAATACAAGTTTGCGGAAGAATACCTGACGAAGTTGGCGGATCTTACGGGCGGCTCGATCTACCTTGCGAGTACGGTGGGAAATTTGAACAACGCGTTCACAAAGATCGCGAGTGAGCTGAGAGAGTTCTATAGTCTTGGTTACTACCCGACTAGTGATGAAACTCCGGGGAAGACGCGTCGGATAAAGGTGAAGGTCGATCGACCGGATGTTGTAGTGCGGGCTCGCGACCGCTATGTGGTCCCGAAGAAGAAGCGGATGAAGACTTCCTAGACTTCCGTTCCGTCAGGTACTAGAGCCCCTTTAGGAACGATGATGATCCCATCCCGGATATAGTAACTGCCGCCTGGCCCGTCAAAATTTTCCAGCCCCGCTGCATTGACTAGTCTCACGTTTTTACCCACTCGAACATTCTTATCGATGATCGCACGATGGATCGTCGTGTCTCTGCCGATCCCGATGTGCGGGACGCCGCGAGCGATGTTTGCTTTCATCTCATCGAGCGGCTCGAAGTAATCCGAGCCCATGATGATCGAGTTCTCGATCTTTGCTCCAGCGTCGATACGACTGCGCAGACCGATGATCGAGTTTCGCGCGTGCATCCCGTGAAGAATGCACCCTTCACTGACCATCGAATTGTCGATATCGCATTCGTGCAGCTTGGATGGCGGCAGATGACGGCTACGGGTATAGATCGGCGACTCGGCGTCGAAGAAGTTAAACTTCGGAAGCGGAGCAGCGAGGTCGAGGTTCGCATCGAAAAACGCGCGGATCGTTCCGATGTCTTCCCAGTAACTGTCAAACAGATGCGCCTGGACGTTGTACTTACCGATCGCGGCCGGAATCAACTCACCGCCGAAGTCGACGGCTGACGTATCCGCGTCAAGTAACTCGATCAACTTCTCGTAATCGAAAACGTAAATTCCCATCGACGCCAGAAACGGTCGTCTCTCGGACTCTTCTTCGCTCAGCCCGAGTTTGGTTGTGTCGACGCGCATCGCGTCGAGCGCTTCGCCTTTTGGTTTTTCACGAAACTCGATGATCCGTCCGTCTTCGTTTGTCTTCACCAGACCAAAGCCCTCGGCGTCCGACGGCTTCGCGGGTATTACAGAGATCGTCACATCGGCGTCGGTGGCGTAATGCCGTTCAAGAAACTCGCGGTAATCCATCCGGTAGAGATGATCGCCCGAAAGGATGAGCAACGTCTTTACCCGCCAGTCTCGAAGGTGGGGAAGTATTTGGCGGACGGCGTCTGCGGTTCCCTGGAACCAGTCGGGACTGTCCTTCCTTTGCTCTGCAGCGAGGATCTCAACAAAGCCCGACGAAAAATTTGAGAATCGATATGTCTGCGAGATGTGCCGGTTGAGCGACGCGGAGTTGTACTGCGTCAACACGAAGAGCTGCGTTATGTTGGAGTTGATGCAGTTTGAGACGGGAACGTCGATCAGCCGATATTTGCCGCCAAGCGGGACAGCAGGCTTCGATCTTTCTCGGGTAAGAGGAAACAAACGCGAGCCCGCTCCGCCACCAAGGATAACCGCCACGACATTCTCGTTTAGCGCCATAAGATTCTGAGTGAAGACAGGATAGCCGTAAACATGGAGTGACCTCAAGCGAGGCCGGCAATGGGTGGAAAAAGAAAAGGGAGGCTTACAGCCTCCCCCGGTCTATCTTTGCCGAGCAGCAGATGCTCGTGGACGCGTCTGACGCGACCTGCCTTTCGTCATTACCCGGGCCCTCTCGGCCTCTAGCAAATTACCGAGCCGTTCGAGCGTATCTTCCGGGATCTGATCCGCAGCCATATCGAACATTTCGCCCTCTTCTTCCTCGACGTGATGTTCGACGTTTTCCATAAGAACCGTAAGCTTCGCTTTGAACGTCGCCGAGTCGCCGGACATTCCGTCGAGTTCCGTGAGCAGAGTCTTTACTTGACCATGCTCTTCGAGACCTTCACGCACGATCTTCTGCAGTTCCTTGTCGCCTTCAGAAAGAAGGTGAGGGTAAAAGACCTGTTCTTCGATGTGCGCGTGCACATCGAGTTCCTGCTTGATCTTCTTGAACGTCGCCTTATTGTTGCCGTCCTCGTTCGCTTTTACCTGAGCGAAGAGATCTTCGACTTTTCTATGATCAGCTTTTAGCACGTCGATCGCGTTGTCGCCTCCGCCGCCGAACATTTCCGAGACCGCTTTGACGGCCGACGAGATCAAACCTTTCCCTCGGGAGTTCGACAAGCGTCCGTTCGCAGATCGTGACCTCGAGCCGGCGTTGCCGCGCGAAGTTTTCGTCGCCGTCCTTGAGCTAGCAGAACTCGTGCTCTTCTTTGAACTCGGTGAACCCGAGCTCTTCTTCTCGGAGTTTTTCTTCGAAGCCGAGCTCCGAGATGATGCTCCCGTCGATCTGGAGCCCGCTTTCGATGAGGAACTTCCTGACGAAGCACTCTTCGCCGTCGAACCGCCCGCCTTGCGAGACGAGTCATTTGAAGTTGTGCTCTTGCGGACCGGGCTTGTTGAGGAACTCTTTTGCGATGAAGCTGATTTCGATCTCGCACCGCCTGACGTCGAACCGGACTTAGACGCGGACGACTTCGATTTAGATCCTGATGAGGATGCAGACTTCTTCCGTGAGTTTGAACCCGTCGTGCTTGAGCTCTTGCCTGAAGTCTTTTTCGTTTGTGCCATTTTATTTCCTCCTTAAAATACTCGGACGGACCGAGCTCGTGCCGTTCGTGGTGCAAACACGATACCAGTCGTGGAAGGCGGCTATCGGTAACGTAGACGACGATTCATGTTTCGAATCAATGCGTGTTGCAAACGAACGGGCGCGAGCGCGTTCACATTCAAAACATTCCTGCCGTCCAGATTGTGCGCGGTCCGGCCGATCACATCGAACACGCGGAGTGTCGCCAGCGTAGTTCCAGATTAGCGGTTTAGGCAGGGCGCGAGCCGACCTGCGGTTTCGTGGATGAATGTGCTAAGTTGCTCTTGGTCGGCAATACCCGTCCGATCGACAATCTTCTAACTTGCTCATGTGGTACTGGACAAAAATCCTCTTTCTCACGCTGCTTGGTGCGATCGGTATTTGGCTGATCTACGAGTTGGTCACCTTTCCGGCGATCGGTGATCTGCGGACCGAGAATCCGACAACGACCTCGATGATCGAGTATCGATTGTCCGAGGCGCGGGCCGAGGGACGTGAGCCACGAAAGTACATGATCTGGATGCCGATCGAACAGATCTCGCCCAACCTGCAGCGCGCGGTGCTCGCCGGCGAAGATTCGCGATTCTTCGAGCATCATGGTTTTGATTGGGACGCGATCAATAAGGCGTGGGAGGAGGCCGTGAAAGAGGGAGAGAAGGAAGCACGCGAGGAATGCGAGGCCGACGCCAAAACGAAACAAGAGAAGAAGGACTGCACTCCCAGCGAAGACGACTGGATCCCCCCGATGCCAAGCTTCAAACGAGGCGCCTCAACGGTCACTCAGCAGCTTTCGAAGAACCTTTACCTATCCGAAGACCGCAACTTCTTACGGAAGGGCCGTGAGGCACTCTATACATACTTTCTCGAGCGCAATCTCTCGAAGAAGCGGATACTCGAGCTTTACTTGAATGTGATCGAGTGGGGCGACGGCGTCTACGGCGCGGAAGCCGCATCGCGAACGTATTTCAATAAGTCGGCGTCCAGCCTGTCGCCGCAAGAAGCGGCGTTTCTCTCGGCGATGATCCCCTCGCCGCTCAATGTATTCAATCCGCAAAAGAACAGGAAACGCGTGGTCCGGAGACAGCGAGTCATCCTTAAGTACATGAATTCAATGAAGCTGGCTTACTAACCGGCGCTCGGTTTGTGAGCAATATCACAACGCAGGGCTTGCGGCCGGGGTTATAATTTTCGGGTTCACAGAGATCTCTAAGAAAGGAGGGATAATGAAACGAGCAATTTCATACGGCATTATCGCCGTGTTTGTTCTAGGCGGGCTCGCATTCAACCGGACCGGTTTGATTTCGATCATCGGACATGCCCAGACGGCGACGACCATCCCCGACGTCATCGTCCTCGGAAAGGACGCAAAGCTAGGACAGGTTAGCTTTAATCACGTCAATCATAACAGTGGCAAATACAGCGTCGACGGCACGATCGCGTGCGTAGAGTGTCATCACACGGCTCAGCCCGCGGCCGAAGCTCAGAAACATCCACCACTCAAAACAGCGTGGCCGGCGGACCGTACGACAACACTCACCGCCGATTTGTTTTCCAAGGGAGCTGCGGCGGCAGGCGTTGCTGCGTGCCGTAGCTGTCATGCAAGGACCGGCGAAACTCCGAAGTTGATGCCGACGATCCCCGAGTTAAAGCATGAGGGAAGTACGACGATGCTTTCGCTCACTAATCAACAAGCATTTCATCGCAACTGCGCCGGTTGTCATACAGAAGCGAAGAAAGAAAAACCGGCGATAAAAGCTCCGACCACGACACAGTGTGTGATGTGTCACAAGAAGGCGTGAGGCGGGCGAAGTGAAAAGAAAAAGGAGAAGCCGATCGGCTTCTCCTTTTTTTGTTTTGAGCGTTCGTTAATGCGACGCGGCCTTAGCCTTCGACCCGCCAACGATCTTCATTTCGTCGACGATCCACTTCGCTCCGCCGAACTTTTCGGTGACGAACAGCACGTAGCGGATATCGACCGAGATGGTGCGATTCCGTTCCGGGTCAAAGTAGAAGTCATTGCCGAGTCCTTCGTAGTTTCCGTCGAAACAAAGACCGACCTGCTCACCGTTTCCGTTGAGGATCGGCGAGCCGGAGTTTCCTCCGATGATGTCCGTCGTCGAAAGGAAATTCACAACAACTGAATCTCCGCTTCCGTAGGGTCCGAAGTCATGGGCCTTCTGCAGGTCCTTGAGCTTCTGCGGAACGTCAAACGGATTCACGCCGGTGTCTTTCTCAAGCATGCCCTTGATCGTAGTGAACGGCGTGCGGAACTCTGCCTCGCGCGGGCTATATCCCTTGATGTTTCCGTACGAGAAACGAAGCGTCGAGTTGGCGTCCGGGTACGGCGTGATACCTCGCATCTCCGCCATGCCCTGCTGGTAGATCAATCGTAGACGGTCGATCTTCGACGCGAACTCCGTCGCACGAGCTCCCCCTGCATCCTTGTCCTGTTTCAACGCGGCGGCGAAAGCTCTCACGTCATCTCGTTCCGGACGATAGTCCATCGTCTGCGGACCGTACAGAGCTCCCAATGTTTCTGCCGACCAGTACGGACCTTCGGCGATTGATCTGGCGAACGCGTCTTCGGCGACACGACGATTACCCTTATCTTTGAAGTAGGTTTCGGCCCACTCGAACTTCTGACCTTCCGGCAATTCAGATAATGCCTTGAGGAAGAACTTGATCATCTCGCGTTCGTAAACCGGTTCGCGATCAGCAACAGCCTTCTGAATCTCCGCAAGCTTTGCGGCGCGTTCAGTGTCGTTCAGCATCTTGCCTTCGCTGACCGCAGCGTAGACCTGTCCGAGGATCGGGGTTTCCGGCGACGGTATTCGGCGAAGGATCACGTCACGCTTTGCATAACGGTTCGACGCTTCCGACGCTGCCTTGAGGTCCGCAAGTACGCTTCCGTACTTCTTCTGTCGCTCTGGGTTGCCGCTGACCCACGACGAAAACTGTGCCTCTTCGGCCTGACGCTTCTCGACCACATTCGCCAGCCTCAAGCGAAGACCACCGCCGTCGAACACCTTAAATGAGTTGTCGAAGTTCGCGATCTCCGACTGAAACTCGATGCGTTTCTTCTCATCCGATTCACCGATCAGTCGGAGGGCATCGCTGCGTGCATCGAGCCACGAAGAGAGGAAAGGGAAGTTAGCGTCGCGAGCGTACTCGATCGACTGCGACTCACGATAGCGCGTCGTGCCGCCCGGATAGCCAAGGACGAAAACAAAGTCGTCTTCCTTCAACCCACCGATGTTCATCGTCAAAAACTTTCGCGGCTTCATCGGAACATTGGCCGGTGAGTAATCCGCTGCCGAACCATCGGGTGCGGTATACGCGCGAAGGAACGTGAAATCGCCCGTATGACGGGTCCACTCGAAGTTGTCCGGATCGCCGCCGAAGACACCGATATTGCGAGGCGGTGCATAGACGACGCGGATGTCTTTGATCTGCTGGGTCTGGTAAAGGTAGAAGAAGTACCCGTTGTTGAGCATCTGAATGCGGATGCTTGAGCCCTTCGGAGCTTTTGCCTGTTCGGCCTTGGTGAGCTCGTCCGTGTTCTTCTTGATAGCCGCGGTATACGCGTCGCCGGTCAGATTTTCTATTCCCGTTCGGATCTTCGCGGTTACGTCCTCAACACGCTGTGTGACGAAGATCGAGTAACCCTTCGCCGGGATCTCGCCCGATTTGTTATCGGCCTTAAAGCCGGTCTCGACAAGATCGCGGTCCGGAGTCGACGCCGAGACAAGCGCGTCGAAACCGCAGTGATGGTTCGTCAGGATGAGTCCTTCGGGCGAAACGAATTCGGCGGTGCAGCCGATGCTCAGGCGGATAACCGCGTCCGTCAGGCCACCGCCGGTCGGATTGTAGATCTCGCTGGGGCTGATCTTAAGACCGCGTTTCTTTAGCGTCGTCAGCGAGCCGATGCGATCCGGAGTGTACATTCCCTCGTCCACCCGGGCGAAGGCAAACGACACCGATGACAATGCCGTCGCGAAAGTCAGCACTAGCGAAAGAAGGACATTTTTCTTCTGATTCATATACCAGTTGGTTCCTTAAAATTTTATTCCGAAAAGGGCAAACACGAAGTATAACCAATTCGCACCCGCCGAGCTATTACACGAAAAGCGAGCCGATAATTCGACTCGCTTTTTCCAAGAATGGTTGTTATGAAACCGTTACCCGACCTTCTTCAGCTCGGCTGTTTCGGGAGGAAGGAAGCGTCGCGGGTTGATCGGACGATCGTTGAGACGCAGTTCGTAATGAAGATGCGGTCCGGTCGAGCGACCCGTCGAGCCGACAAACGCCATCACCTGTCCCCGTGTGATCGAATCACCTATCTGAACGTCGATCTTCGAAAGGTGACCGTAACGAGTCTTCAAACCGTTACCGTGGTCGACCTCGATCATATTTCCGTAGCCGCCCTTCCAGCCGGCTTCGGTGACGACACCATTAGCCGGTGCAAGGACAGCATCGCCTCGCTCACCATCGATATCCATGCCTGCGTGAAACTCATAGGTGCGACCGCCAAACGGATTCCGGCGAAAGCCGAACTCGTTGTTGATCTTGCCCATGTGCGCCCACATCGCGGGAATCGTAGCATGGTTGCTGGTTGCTTGTATGGCTCGAAGTCGCTTCTCGATCTCCGCGTCTTCCGGTGTCATTTCAGCAAGGCTCAGCGGACCGCCGCTATTGCGTGAATAGATATCGGAAACTTCCGGGCGAGAATAGTCGATTGTCTGAACTTGATTTGGCTTTAATGAAATCTGGGTGAGAGCTTGATTCTCGACTGTCGCTGCAAGTGCCGAGGCTCGCGAAAGATCAAGATTGAAAACTCCAAAAATACCTGCTCCGAACGATGTAACTCCAATTATTAAAGCGAGACCTAATAAAGTGTTTTGCAGAAGTTTCTTAGAAACCTCTAGCCTGCGAATACGAATTTTTGATTTAGAAGAATGAGAAAAAAGAAAAGTAAAAAACTTACCTGAATTCTGCATTATGCTTTTAAGCTCCTTTCAATGATTTTGCTTGATCGCAAATCCATCGTTGCGATCACATGGAATCACGCAGAGATAGCCGCTAGCGACTAACGCGAAACCTGACTTGTACTACCTGGATAAAATAACTCTAACCTGAGATCAGCCGAACCGTCCCGGCCGATATTTCTTGAATGCTAAGTTAAGATACTAAGCCGAAAGCCATCGGATGGCAAACCGTGTTAAGCCGCCAACCGATGGCCAGATTATAAAACACTACTTGCGTTGCAGCTAAGCCCTGTTCTTACGGGCCTCGTTCCAGCCTTTGAGGATCATGAACCCGATCCCAACGATTACGGCGACAAACACCAATACGACGAGAATCTTAAGGGCTCCGGTCAGAAACGCGATTAGTGAGATCAGCGTTTTTAGCAAGTAAATCACCAAGGCAAGGATCGCCAGGATACTGCCTCCGATACCAGCTGCTTTCAAGAAAACCATGTTAAACTCCTCTCCCGAATTTCTTACTGACCTCGCCAACCACCGAATCTGGCCTCACTTCGATTCTCAAATTCGCTGCTTTTATACCTCGGTTCACTCAGTGCCGTCGCGAAAGTTGCGGATTGTCCCGAACCATCGTAATCGCGCCAGCGCTGTTCGTCCGTCTTCGATTTGAATATATAGCCTCTCAAAAGATAGATACCCAAACCGATCAACATTAAAGGCACCAGTCCTCGAACCAGTCCGCGCATCAGGTCGAACCTCTGTAGCAGGAACAAGGCACCAAGAACAGTTAGAACAATGCCCCAGAGTTTTGGGTTGCCGGAAAAACGCTTGACGAGAATGTCCTCCGCCATATCGGGGGTCAGTCCGGAGCGGATCGTGTGGGCGGTACGCCACGCATCCAACGCGGCAAAGAACCACATACCGATGGATCCGAATGCGAACATCACCATGCCCGTCACACTAGCCAACTGAAACAAGCCAACGAAGACCAGGAAATGTACAAGAGCCTTTACCGTCTGTCCGTTGTATGCAGCTCCGAGACCCGGACACATCATGGAGAGAATCGTCGCGACGAATGGCGACGTTCGCTTCTTAACGAAAGGAACGTGGTTCGTATGATTCTGCTGACGAAGAAGATCCACGCCCAACACGATGCAATCCTGGCAATACGGAAAACCTTTTATGCGATGGTCGCATGTCGGGCAGAGCGGCTTGCCGCATCCGTTACATTGCACGTTCGCCACATTCTGGACGTGATAGGCGCAATTCATTTATTTTCTGTCCTCCACGAACGTCCCGTTAACGGGTTCCTGATTTCGGGAGGCTGGCACCAACTCCTGCGGCTTGCCATTAAACGCCTCGGTGCTCTGCTTGTAGGTCTGTTCGGCAAGTTGATAACTCTTTACGTAAACATCGTTGAGCGAACCGTCCGCTGAAACCGTCTGACTAAAGACGAGAAATGCGAACAACGACATCATCCCAACCGGAGCCAACTGGGGGACCGAGATCGGGAAGCTGAACCCGCTCGCCCACTCTCTGAACCGATCACCCAAAGAAGCCTTCGCGGCTTTTACATGTTCGCTGCCGATGGTCTGCTGCATGATCCGATCGTGGAGACCGGCGGGGACCGGCAACTCTTCGGACTTGTACTCGACGATCGCTGCGAGCGAACGTACGACAGCTCCGGGCAGGTCGGTGCAGTCGTCGCAAAGGACGGCGTGACGTTCCCAGCGATGGAATACCTGAGCAGGGAGGAAGCCGTCGAGATAATCCGTCAGGTAATTCTCAAATTCTTCGCAGTGAAGCGAGGCATTCGGTACGGTGCTCTGAATTATTCGGGCTTCGAGTCGGGTAAGAGGAAGACGCGGTTCCGCAAGCTCACGGCATGCGGCGACCGCTCCTTTGACGTCATTGAGAAGCGCGTGACATAGCGGACAGGACATCGCGTGTTCGGCGACGGCCTTGAACGTTCCATGGTCGAGAGCCTTATCGAGATAATCGGTCAGCAACTCTTCGAACCGTGAACAAGTTATTAATTTTTCCTTCTCATAGGTCATAGAACCCGTTTACCCCTTGATCGAAAGACGTCTAAGCGTGTTTCTGTTTGCCCTGCTCTAAATCGTAACGACCCTCATTCTCTTCAGGATCTTGGCCAGCTCGATACGTCCTCTATTTATCCGTGACTTCACTGTTCCTTCCGGAATCTGCAAAACGTCGACGATCTCCTGATACGTCAGCTCTTCTATGTCCCGGAGGATCACGCAGGTCTTAAGGTCTGGAGGGAGCTTATTAATTCCTTCCTGAACCTGGGCCGCGAGCTCCCGGCGTTCCATTTCCTTGTGGGCCGAGTTTCCGACCGCACGAAGGTGATACTGATGATCGTCGACTGTATCCGCCATCGTGTTCTGCGGATTACGTTGCCGATGCCGGTAGTCATCGATTATCAAATTCCTCGCGAGCCGCATCAGCCAGTTGGCCAGATCGCCCTGCTTGGGATCGTATTGGTCGAGGGTTTTATAGATTCGGATGAAGACTTCTTGTGTAAGGTCCTCGGCGGAGTCGGGGTTTGAGGTGAATCGATAAGCCAGGTTGAAGATGCGCCGCGAGAATGCTTGTACGATCTCTTCCCATGCTACACCGTCACCGCCTCGCGCCCGTCGCACGAGTTCCGCACCGTTTATCTCAACTGCAGCTTTTAAAGCTTCCAATCGTCTGTCTCTCCAATCGCAAGCGCCTCGTTCCGCAGGTGTCCAAAAGCTATAAAGCCCGCGTTGTCAAAGCTAGTCTACGATAGCAAAACTGCCCAAGTTCCGACAATTTCCCACCAATTTCGCGATCGACCAAATTCGCCTTTCAAGAATGAATAAAGTATCGTTTTGTCTTTATTCGCCTCTCAGGGCACTGTGGGGCATGTCGGAAATACTCCAGGCGCGGCGGCAGATGCTCGTCGTCCGCGAAGATCAAGCCTTGCGAAAAAACGTCAAGTTCATACTTCTTCTTCTGTTTGCTGTGTTCATCTTCTGGTTCTTCGGCCGGAATCTTAACTGGCAAGAGGTAAGCCAAAGTCTCCGTCAGGCAAACCCGTGGTACTTAGTTTACGCGGTTCTCATCATCTGCTTTGGTTATCTTCTTCGAGCCATTCGCTGGAAAGTGTTGCTCGAACCGATCACTCAGTCCAGTTTGAAAGAGTTGTTTGCGACGACGACGGTCGGATTCGCGGCGATCTTTCTTATCGGTCGTGCCGGTGAGATCGTCCGTCCGATGTGGCTTCCGATGCGCGATCCTCGCGTTCGTCCGTCAGCCGCCCTCGTCACGCTCGGGCTCGAGCGCATCTTCGACCTCGCCGCTCTGGCGTGCTTCTTTGCGATCAACTTGCTTTGGTTCACTCCTCCAGCGGGTCGTGAACACGATTTCCAATATGTCGCGACGGTCGGCTACGTATTGCTGGGAGCGGTAGTCGTGGGGTTTGCGGGGCTCATCATTTATCAACGCATCTCGACGCGGGTGGTCGACTGGGTGGAACGTATAACGAATCGGAGTTTTATTCCGAAGCGAGTTCAACGAATCTTTCTTAGCATTCTCGAGAAACTTGCCGACGCACTAGCCATTCTCAAGGATTGGCGCGAGATGCTGCTCGTCTCGTTCTGGTCGTTCATGCTTTGGTTGTCGATCTCGGTTCCGACGTGGCTCGTGCTTCAAGCTTTCGATCTGCCATTCACGTTCAGCGACTCGCTCGTGATCATGGGTGTCGCGGCCGTCAGTTCGGTTGTTCCAACACCCGGTGGTGCAGCCGGTGCTTTCCATACTGCTACGGCGGCGAGCCTGATCTTTCTTCGCCCCGACATGCGACACGAAGACGCAGCGGCGGTGTCCATCGCCATGCACCTCGTCTACTTTGCTCCGGCAATCGTGTTCGGTTTGTATTATTTCTTGCACGGCGATATAAGTATTGAGCGTTTCCGAAGTCTGCTATCGAGCGAGCACGCGGTTGAAGAGATCGAGTCAGAATCTCCAAACAGTCCCGCGGCGGCCGCCGGCTAGCCGACAAATCTCAAAACACGTAGCACACACAGATCAATGCGTTGCCCATTCTGCGGACATATCGAAGATAAGGTAGTCGACTCGCGCGAGGCCAAGGACGGAGACTCGATCCGTCGTCGTCGTGAATGTCTTGAGTGCGGTCGGCGATTCACGTCGTACGAACGCATCGACGAGATCCCGTACATGGTCGTGAAAAAGGACGGCAAGCGTGAGAGCTTTGACCGCAATAAAGTTCTGGCGGGACTAATGCGTGCATGTGAAAAGCGTCCGATCTCGATGATGCAACTCGAGTCGATCGTCGACGAGATCGAGAAGGAACTTCAAGACTCGAGCGACAGGGAAATTCCAACGACCGATGTCGGAAAGATAATCATGCGCCGACTGAAAGCGATGGATAAGGTCGCATACGTTCGTTTCGCGTCCGTCTATCTGGAGTTTGAGGACGTATCGGCGTTCATGACCGAGCTGAAGGATCTGGTCAGAGCACGTGGTCCCGTAAAGAAGCACAAGAAAACCAAGAAAGGCGTCACCCGCTAGATCTCCCAAAAAAATCGTAGCCGCCGCCGCAGCGAAAAGGCTATAATTAGCCATCCCACGCCCTCACAGGGATCTCCAACACCATGCCCAGAAAAGAAGATCGTATCCAGTTCCTAAAAGAGGTTGAGCTCGAGTTTTCATCGGGTAAGCGTACCGCGCGGATAAGCGACATCAGTCGCGGCGGATGCTACATCGACACCATCGCGGCCCCGCCGGTGGGGGAGCCACTGAACATCATTATTTCGTCGACTAGTGGGATCTCGATGATCTTTCCGGGAAAAGTGGCATACCTACTCGAAGGCTTTGGATTCGGTGTCGAGTTTACCGATCTCTCAGAAGAGAAGCTTGAATTCCTGAACATGCTGCTCAACGCGGTCCGAGCCTAACCCTCCATTCGGAACACCTCCTTGCTCACTCCGACCAATACGCTTAACATTGAGCGTATGGTCGAAATCGAAGACTTCCCGGTTGCGCTCGCAGAGAACGAGGCGATTGAGCCGATGATGCAGATCCCTTCGGAGCTGCCCGCCCTCCCTCTACGCGACATCGTTATTTACCCCTTCATGATCGTTCCGCTGTTTGTCTCGCGCGACAAATCGATCAGAGCGGTCGAAGAAGCACTCAAAGAAAATCGAATGATCGTCCTTGTCTCGCAGAAGGACGTAAACAAAGAGGACCCCCAACAGGAAGATCTTTACGAAGTCGGAACAGCGGCGATCATCATGCGCATGCTGAAGCTACCCGATGGGCGGATTCGGATTCTGATTCAAGGTCTGTCGAGAACACGTGTCGACTCGGTGAACTCACAGGGCGACTACGTGAAGGTAAACATCACGCCCGTGTCGGAGCCGCTTGCTCCGGAGAACTCTCTCGAAGTCGAGGCACTCGTTCGAAACGTTCGCGGATCGATGGAACGTGCCGCGTCGCTTGGGAAAAATATCTCCCCCGAAGTTCTCGCGATCATTGCGAACCTTGATGACGCCGGTCGTCTTGCCGATCTCTCCGCGTCGAACCTGGAGTTGAAGGTTGAGGACGCACAGAGCGTCTTGAATATTTTCGAACCCGTCCCTCGACTGCGGAAGGTCAACGATCTTTTGAGCAAAGAGATCGAAGTCCTAACCGTTCAGCAGGAGATCAATACACAGGCCCGCGCAGATATCGACCGCTCGCAACGCGAATACTTTCTACGTCAGCAACTCAAAGCGATCCAGGGCGAGCTTGGCGAAGGCAACGAGTTGTTCGAAGAAGTAGAGGCGTATCGAAACAAGATCTTGAAAATAAAGATGCCGGAGAACGCTGAGGAAGAAGCGTTGCGGCAACTGAAGAAACTTGAGCGGATGCATCCGGACACTGCCGAGACTGCAACGCTTAGAAACTGGCTCGACATCATGACGGATCTTCCGTGGTCGACTCAGTCGAAGGACAACCTCAATCTCAAGAAGGCGGAGCGAATCCTCAACGAAGATCATTTCGGTCTGGAGCGCGTTAAGGAGCGGATCGTCGAAGCCCTTGCCGTCAGGAAGTTGATGGAGAAGCCAAAGGGTTCGATCCTTTGCCTCGTCGGCCCGCCGGGAGTCGGTAAGACTTCACTCGGCCGATCTGTGGCGCGAGCGCTAAATCGAAAGTTTGTCCGGCTCTCGCTCGGCGGTCTCCACGACGAGGCCGAGATCCGCGGACATCGTCGCACCTACGTCGGTGCAATGCCGGGAAGAATCATTCAAGCGATCCAACAGGCGGCTACGAACAATCCGCTCATCATGCTTGATGAGATCGATAAGGTCGGCGCAGATTTCCGTGGCGACCCATCGAGCGCCTTGCTCGAAGTTCTTGATCCCGAACAGAACTCAACGTTTCGCGACAACTATCTCGGCGTGACGTTCGATCTATCGAACGTAATGTTCATGACGACCGCGAACGTCCTCGATACGATCCAACCGGCGCTTCGCGATCGGATGGAGATCATCTCGCTCTCGGGTTATACCGAGGAAGAGAAGTTGGAGATCGCTCGTCGTCACCTCGTTCCAAAACAGATCGAGGAGAACGGTCTTGAAAAAGACGACGTGAGGTTCGACCGTCGGGCGATCACACGAATCGTCAGCGAGTACACGCGTGAAGCGGGACTTCGTCAGCTCGAACGCGAGATCGGAAAGGTTTGCCGAAAGGTCGCTCGCAAGAAGGCAGAGGAGGAAGAGAAGTTCGTGGCGGTGCGTGTTACCCCGGAGAACGTCAAAGACTTTCTCCGCCAGCCGAAGATCTTTAATGAGACCGCGTTGAAGAAGGATGTGATCGGCACGGTTACCGGGCTCGCTTGGACGGCTGTCGGCGGCGATATCCTCTTCATCGAGGCGATCAAGACCAAGGGCAAAGGGAAACTGATGCTCACCGGTCAGCTTGGGGAGGTCATGGTCGAGTCCGCGCAGGCGGCGTTCTCCTATGCAAAGGCCCGGGCCAAGGAACTGGATATTGATGAGGACGTGTTAGAGAACTTTGATATTCACGTTCATCTTCCCGAGGGGGCTATTCCAAAAGACGGTCCTTCGGCCGGAATTACCATGGCGACGGCCCTCGTATCGGTCCTGGCTCAGCGACCCGTCCGAAAGGACGTCGCGATGACCGGGGAGATAACATTGAGGGGCAACGTGTTACCCATCGGTGGAGTCAAAGAAAAGCTGCTTGCGGCACGCCGAGCTAAGATTAAGACGGTGATTTTGCCGGAGCCCAATAGACGGGACCTTGAGGATTTACCACAGGAAGTTCGCGACGATTTGAGGTTTGTTTTTGTAGAACACGTCCGGCAGGTCTTTGAGGAGGCTCTATTAGCTCCGAAACCTGCTGCGAAAGCGGCCAGGCGTTAACCGTCCGAAGGCCGTAAACATTGACCCGAGTGGGTCTGTGTGCTACTTTTGGAGGGGTTTAGAACCCCGGAAAACCTGGTCCAGAGGAACTTTTTACAGCCGACGGCGTTTGAGATTGTGTCGCCAAAGGCTTTAGGTCGTTATTATTCGCCCTAACCCCGAACCTAAACCGTAGGAGTATAGACGAAATTTAATGAAAATAGCTTTATACAAGGGTCTTCCACTGACTGCACTTATAATTCTTGCCCTTTTCGCGACGTCTTTTGGACAGACGCCCGAGGTTGAGCGTGCCCAGGCGCAGGTCAACAAGGTCCTTGAGGATTCGGGGCGTCACTTTAGAGACGGGCTGGATGCTTTCAAAGCAAACCAGCGTTCTGAATCGGGCGCTCGCTTCGACAAATCGGTTGAAGTTTTCCTTTATTCGACGCTCAACATACAGAAGGACCAAAAACTCCAAACTTGCTATTCGCAGTTGATCGAAACGATCTATCGGATCGAGTTTCCGTCGGATGCCCAGCAGCCTCAGATTCGAAGCCTTTCGGCTACGTGCGGATGGCGTTGGAATGACGAGGACTTCAAGCTCGCGGATTCGGTCGCATCGATGGTTAAGCCGTCGATGAAGAAAGCTGACGATGCTGTTCTTGGAACGGTCGCCGCTAAACCGGGTTCAAGCATCGAGGCGACAGTCGGTTTCAACTCACAGGAGTTTGAAGCATCGCCACTTGATGAACTCTCGCGTCTCGAGTTGACGACGGATGAGCAGCAAATCGATAGCCCGATCGCTCAAGCCCAGTATCAATATATTCAGTACGCGGTCGCGAACAAGTCGCTTGGCTTCTCGTTCCAGGTGCACCCCATGATCCAGCAGTACATCAACTACTATCGCGGTCGCGGACGCGGCACGATGGAAGTTGGTTTGTATCGCTCGGGCATGTTCATGTCGATGGCTCGCCGCATCTTCCGTGAGGAAGGCATTCCGGAGAACGTTGCATGGCTCGGTCAGGTCGAGAGTACATGGAAGCCGACGGCCCTTTCGTGGGCGGCGGCATCGGGACTATGGCAGTTTATTCCCGGAACCGGTGCGAGATATGGACTGCGTCGTACGGCTCATATCGACGAGAGAAACAGTTTTGACGAAGCGACACGTGCATCTGCCCGATATCTCAAGTTCCTGTTCAACCGCTACGGTAATTGGGAACTCGCGATGGCTGGTTATAACTGCGGTGAAGGAAACGTCGATCGTGCAGTGGCACGTGCTGGACAGAAAAATTTCTGGCTGGCATACCCGTTCCTTCCGCGCGAAACGCGTAACTACGTTCCGAACATTCTCGCGACGATCCTGATCGCGAATAATCCGACCCAGTATGGCTTCGGACATGTCCGTCCGGCTCCGTCTCTGCGTTACGATCGGATCCGCGTGCCGGCGTCGACGAACTTGAGCATCCTGGCTCAGGCGTCGGATACAAGCGTCCAGTACATTCGTTACCTGAATCCGCATCTGCGAACCAACGTCTCACCGCCAGAGCCGTATATCGTCAATGTGCCGGCCGGTAAGGCGAACGACGTGGTCGCGGTGTTCAAGCGCTTGCCTGCGTCGAAGATCAACAACACGAACCTTGCGAACTCGGTCACGGGTGAAACCTGGCAAACTGTTTCGAATCGAACCGGCGTGACGGTTTCGGAGCTGATGGCCGCGAACCCTGGAATGAAGGAGCCTAAGGGTAAGGTTTTTGTACCGTCGCTCGGCAACAAGATCACCACGACATCTTATTCGCGACCCGCAAACCAGAGCACATCGGGTGCGAAACCGGTTCAGGTCGTAAAAGCACAAGCGGGTGACACGGTCGCGAAACTCGCGACGCGTCATAACGCCAATCCGGTTGAGGTGGCTAAGTACAACGGACTACTTCCGAACTCCGTACTCGGTGCTGGCCGTGAGATCAAACTGCCCGGTGCTGGTATGAAGGAATAGTTCGGGATCCATTTGGAAAGAAACCGGAGCTTACGGGCTCCGGTTTTTTTGTTTGCGGTCGGGCGGTTTTGCTTCGTTCGACGCCCTTCTCTATTATGGCTACGCGTGAAGATTTGGATATCGAAAAACTCTGAGGTGCCGGTCCGCGATCAGCTTGTCGCACAGATCACACTCGGTATTGCGTCGGGAGATCTAAAGGTCGGCGAACGTCTGGCCAGCACCCGCGAGATTGCACTTCGAAACGATGTTCACGCGAATACCGTCGGTGCCGCTTATCAGAAACTGGTTGATCAAAAGCTGATCGAGTTTCGACAGGGAAGCGGGTTCTATGTTGCGGAGTCGGCCGGCGAGCGGATCGAAGGTTCGCGCCGGTTTGATGATCTGCTTGCGCAGTTCTTGAAAGCGGCGAACGATCTTGGGTTCAGTGAACGCGACATCGTCTCGCGGTTAAAGAAGCGTCGCACGGCGACTGTTCCCGACGGTGTTCTGCTCGTCGAGTCTGACCACGGTCTGCGCGACATAATGACCTTCGAACTCTCGAATACGGATCTCGAGATCGAGGCCATCAGTTTCGAAGAGTTCTCCGCTCGAAAGAGTTATCGCGGCCGATCGCTGATCGCGGCGATGTTCGACGAGAAACCGAAGATCGATCCTATTCTTCAGAGTGGTCAGAGGTGCATTTACCTCAAGGGAAATTCGGTTGCGTCCGCAATGTCGGGCGAAACGCGTCCGGGACCGGACGAGCTTGTCGCCGTCGTTTCCGGATGGGACGGTTTCCTGACATTCGCTCGAATAATGCTTCTTGCGGCGAAGGTCGATCCGGCAGCGATCGTGATTCGTTCGACCTCTGAGGATGGATGGCGAGCTGCACTTAAGTCAGCTTCAGTCGTTGTTTGTGATTCATACACCGCAAGCACGCTGGACGGATTGTCGTCAGTCCGTCCATTTAGAGTTGTCTCTGAAGACTCGATCAACGAACTCATCGCGGCTCTCGACCGAGCCCAACCTGTCTGAAAACTTTACGATTCGCACGGGCACGCCTATTGCCAATTCTTTTGGCGGAGGAGTCCAAGTAATGCAACAACGCGAACAAAACCCTGACGTAAATTCACGACAGCCTGCGGCGAACCCGGCTGAGGACGCAGGCATTTCAAACGATCCACGGAATGATATTGAACGCGGACGCGATGACGATGTGATCCCCGTCCCGCCTGATGTTAAGCCGACCGTGCCAATCGAAGAGCCGCCCGGTTCGGACGGTCCACCTGTTGGTGACGTCGACGATAGCCCGAAACAAATTGCCGGATAAGATTTACGGTTGACAGATACGGTCTCTGTAACTATACTTGTTACAGTTATGGCGGCGAACAGTCAATTTTCAATGGCAGTGCACGTACTTTCGATGCTAGCTCGCTCTAAGGACGAGAATCTGAAATCGGATTTTCTAGCGTGTAGCGTCAACACCAACGCAGTCGTCATCCGGCGACTGCTTGGGCAGCTCAATCACGCCAATCTCGTAGTTTCACAAACGGGGGCGAACGGGGGGACTCGGCTTGCTCGCTGTCCGGACGAGATCAGCCTTTCTGAAATCTATAAGGCCGTTGATTGCGGGGGTGTGATCGCACTGCATGCGAAGGCGCCGAGTAAGGATTGTCCCGTCGGAAAAAATATCGAAGCGGTACTGTCGTGTCTCCAGAGAGAGATCGACAAGGGTATCGAGGAAAAGTTGTCGCGATACACGTTGCAGAACGTGTTCGAGATGGTCGAGCAAGGGAAGGCGTAATTTTTTTTGAACTCATTTGTATCAGAAGAAGTTACAGACAGTTTACGAACACGGGAAGGAACGAGCCGGGGAAGGTTTTATGTCGATACGATTAGAAAATATTGAAAGCACACAGGGCATTATCTTGAGCTGGAGTTCAGGTCTGATGTGGATATATCCGTGGGTGATGCGAGTCAGCCTGTTGCTCCATAGGTTTGTACAGTGAAAATGCGGGGATGTTTTGCTTGATTGAAGAAGGGGTATATCTTTGAGGGTAAATTATGAACAAAATTAGTTTTGCGATCTTATCGTTTGCACTACTCCTGACTGCTTGCGAAGACCCGGCGGCGAACAAAGCACGTGCGGTTACGTCGAATGCGACGACTGCGTCGAACTCGCAGACCGCTGTGGCACCTGCGAAGGGTGAGAGCCTTGCGGTCACCTCCGAGAATTCGAAGGTATTGTTTACCGGTTCAAAAGTCACCGGAAAGCATGAGGGCGGGTTCAACAAATTCTCCGGGACGATCGATCTTGTGACCGAGAAGCCGGAAGCAAGTAGTGTGAACGTTGACATCGAAACGGCGTCTGTCTTTACGGATGCCGACGGTTTGACGAAGCATCTCCAGACGGGCGACTTCTTCGAGGTCGAGAAGTTTCCAAAAGCATCGTTCCATTCGACGAAGATCGTGGCTGATGCTGGTAAGGGAGCAAACGCATACACCGTGACGGGGGACCTCGAGCTTCGTGGAGTGAGGAAGTCAGTGACGTTCCCGGCGACGATCGTCGTTACTCCGGCAGATGTTTCGGTCGACTCGGAGTTCGCGATCAACCGTAAGGATTTTGGAATCGTTTACGCAGGCAAAGCCGACGATCTTATTCGTGATGATGTCGCGATCAAGCTTGACCTGAAAGCGCCTCGAAAGAAATAACGCTTACCGCGGAGAGCGGTCGACAAGAAAGTCTACCTGTCTTACTTCTTGACGGCCGATCTCCGCGGGAATGACCGATGAAGGCTTACGAAGTTCAACAATTCGGTATCGACCAGCTTGCGCTCGTTGAGCGCGAAGATCCTCGTCCGGCGAAGGGCGAGGTTGTCGTGAAGTTTCACGCGGCGTCGTTAAACTATCGCGATCTGATGGTCGTTGAAGGGACGTACAATCCGCGGATGAAAGTGCCCGCGGTTCCACTCTCGGACGGTGCCGGCGAAGTAACGGATGTTGGCGACGGCGTCACGAAATGGAAGGTCGGTGATCGCGTAATGCCGAATTTCGCGCAGCACTGGCTTGATGGTCCGGCGACCGAAGAGAAGCGCCGATCGTCACTCGGTGCTGGAGCGTACTGGGACGGTGTTCTTCGTGAGTTCGGCGTGTTTGGTGACGAAGGGCTTGTCCGTATACCCGAACATCTCTCCTATGAGGAAGCCTCGACCTTGCCGTGCGCCGCGTTGACGGCGTGGCATGCACTGGCGATCTCGGGACAGTTGAAGGCCGGAGAGACAGTTTTGACACTTGGCACGGGCGGAGTATCGATCTTTGCACTTCAGATCGCGCGGTTGTTCGGTGCTCGAGTTATCTCGACGACGGGGAATGAAGCGAAGGAATCGAAGCTCAAGGAGCTCGGAGCTGACGTAGTCATAAACTACACGACCCGCGAAGATTGGGATGCGGCCGTCCTCGAGGCGACGGACAAGAAAGGCGTCGATCATATTGTTGAAGTAGGCGGATCGGGAACGCTCGCTCGCTCGCTGAATGCGGTGCGATTTGGCGGACACGTCGCGATGATCGGTGCATTGACGGCTTCGGGAAGTTTTGACCCGATCAAATTGTTTATGAAGTCGGCGAGGCTTCAGGGAGTCTTTGTCGGATCCCGTTCGATGTTTGAGCAAATGAATCGAGCGATCGAGGTCGCGAAGATGCGTCCGGTAGTTGATCGGGTATTCGGCTTCGACGAGGCGCGGGACGCGATGCACTATATGAAGTCCGGTTCTCATTTCGGTAAGGTGGTCATACGATACTGATGGCGATGGACGAATATCTCCGGCCGACAGAATTTCTCGACAGCGATCACGTCGCTGTTCGCGAGTATGCGGCAGGGCACACCGAAGGCCTGACAAACGACCGTGACCGTGCTGTCGCGCTTTACTACGCTGTCCGTGACGGGTTCCAATACGATCCTTATCTTTTGGATCTGCGGCGCTCGTCCATGAAAGCGAGCAGTGTACTGTCGAAGTCGCGTGCCTATTGTGTGGAAAAGGCGGTGTTGCTTGCAGCGTCAGCCAGGAGTTTAGAGATCCCGGCGCGTTTGAGTTTCTATATCGTGCGGAATCACATCGCGACGGAACGTTTGGTAAAAGCTTTGGAGAAAGACTATTTGGTCTTTCACGGTGCGGCCGAGATGTATCTGGAAGGGAAGTGGGTAAAGGCGACGCCGGCGTTTAATAAGCGGTTGTGCGACTTTCTTGGTGTCGATCCTATCGACTTTGACGGAAGGAGCGACGCGATCTTTCAGGAGTACGACAAAACGGGAAACGTGTTTATGGAATATCTTCACGAGTACGGTGCATTTAATGATGTGCCTTACGAGCTATTCCTCGATGAGTTGGACAAACACTATCCACATCTCACCAACAACCCGCGATTCGTGACGGAGAAGTTGGTTTACGATTTTCGACGCTGATTACGCGTTAACAAACAAGAGGAGTAAAAACACATGGCAGAACGAACAGCAACGGCGGAGTGGAATGGAAGTTTGACTGAAGGCGCTGGCAAAGTGGCGCTCGGCAGCGGGTTGTTTGAGGGCGCGTTTTCATTTGCGACGCGAATGGGTGATGAGCCCGGCACGAACCCCGAAGAGCTTCTCGGAGCCTCGCTCGCGGGTTGTTACGCGATGGCGTTGAACGCGACATTGGAGAAGGAAGGCAAACCGGCGAAATCGGTAAAGACCGAGGCGCGAGTCTTTTTAGGAAAGGACGATGCCGGATTCAAGATCAACCGGATCGACCTTTCTGCGAATGCGGAAGTCGATGGCATCGATGATGCCGAGTTTCAGGCGATCGCGGAGAAGGTCAGCAAGGGTTGTCCGATCAGTCGGGCACTCGGCGCGACGGATATAAATCTCAGCGCGACCCTTACAAAAGCTCAGACTGCGAGCTAGTTGTGATCGAGTTGATCTTGCGGGGGCTTATGTGTCGCGTTTTGCGGTTCGATAAGCCTTCGCTATAATTTCGTAGTCATACATAGGAGATGGAAATGGGAAATTTCGCTAAGGACATAACTGACAGCAATTTTGAAAAGGATGTACTTGGGTCGGATAAGCCGGTTCTCGTAGACTTCTGGGCCGAATGGTGCGGTCCCTGTAGAATGATCGCTCCCTCGGTCGAGGCGGTCGCGGAAGAGTACGGCGAGAAGGCCGGATTCTTTAAGATGAACGTGGACGAAAACATGAACGTCCCGCAGCGCTACGGCATCCGAGGTATTCCGACGCTCATCCTGTTCAAGGGCGGCCAGGAGCAAGAGAGGATCGTTGGCGCGGTCTCTCGCGATGCGATCGCGAAGGTTGTTGGGAAGTATGTCTAATTCATTTGCAGTAATTTTACTAACGCCTTGTCCAGAAATGGGCAGGGCGTTTTGCTTTTGCTCGGGATATGGCATCGGTGTATGTTAGCTGCATAAAGTCGAGGTAAGGATTCTATGACAGGTTGTTCGGTTCTCGCCCTAAGCGAGAAAGTCGCCGCGGGTAGCGCAATATTGGTCGACGTACGCGAGTGGCCGGAGTTTGCGGCCGGTCGGGTGCCGGGTTCGAGACTTATACCGCTTGCCGATATTTCCAAGCGTTCGGGCGAGCTAGATAAAGCACGCGATGTGTTTCTCATTTGTCGGACGGGCCGTCGTTCGGCTGAAGCGGCGAGTCGTCTCCGGTCGCTCGGATTTGAGAACGTAGTGAACGTTGAAGGCGGCTTCGAGGCATGGAAGAAGAATAAACTGCCTGTCGAGCGCGACGAACGAGCACCTTGGTCGATCGAGAGACAGGTCAGATTTACGGCCGGCCTACTAGTTCTAGCCGGTATTGTCCTAAGTTTGTTTGTGCATCCGTATTTTATTTCGATCAGCGCTTTGATTGGTTTCGGACTAGCATTTAGCTCAGCTATCGATTGGTGTGGAATGGGGATCCTTCTCGCGAAAATGCCGTGGAACCGGAGGGTGATATGAACTTCAAACAATTTTATCTAGGGTGCCTTGCGCACGCGTCATACTACATCGGCTCCGATGGCGAAGCCGCGGTGATCGATCCGCAGCGCGACGTTCAGCAATACCTCGATGAGGCAAACGCGAACGGTCAGAAAATCAAGTACATCATCGAGACACACTCGCACGCGGATTTTGTCAGCGGTCATATCGAACTCGCGCAAAAGACCGGGGCGGAGATCGTTTATGGTGCGAAGGCGGACACAGCTTTTCCGACATTGAAAGTTTCCGATGGCGACAAGCTACGCGTCGGGAGCGTCGGTTTCGAGTTTCGCGAAACGCCGGGACACACACCGGAGAGCGTCACGGTTATCGCACGTGATGAGAGTAACGTTGAAGCTCCCTTAAAGATGTTTACGGGTGACACACTGTTCTGCGGTGACGTCGGCCGACCGGACCTGATCGGGTCAAAGGGTTTTACGTCAGAGGAAATGGGCTCGATGTTGTACGACAGTCTTCGCGACAAGGTGCTCACTTATCCCGACGAGACAGAAGTTTATCCGGCGCATGGCGCAGGCTCGCTATGCGGGAAGTCGTTGTCGAAAGAAACATGGTCGACGCTTGGTGCGCAGAGGGCGACGAACTACGCGTTGCAGCCGATGACCAAGGACGAGTTCATCAAGCTGGTCGCAAGCGATCAGCCGCAGGTGCCGGCCTACTTTCCTAAGAGCGCCGAACGTAACCTCGCCGGACCGGCGAGCATTGACGATCTACCAAAGCCACGAGCAATGTCGACCGACGAGATCTCACATTTTGACGGCGTTGTTTTGGATGTACGGTCGGCCGCGGAGTTCGGTAAAGCTCATGTGAGGAACGCGATCAACATTGGTTTGTCCGGTCAGTTCGCTACTTGGGCGGGCACATTTATCCCGGTCGGTACAACGCTCGCGATCGCGGCCGAGACGGAGCAGCAAGTAGAAGAAGCGTTCGTCCGTCTTGCACGCGTCGGGCTCGAGACGGTTCAAGGTTTTATTCTCATGGCCGATTACAGCGGTGAACTTACTGCCATCGATCAAGTTTCTGTGAGCGACGTAAACGAGATCTCGGCGAACGGCGTACAACTCGTCGATGTCCGACAGCCTGGGGAATATGCCGGCGGCCACGCGTACCGTGCGAGCAACCTTCCGCTCAACTCGCTCGATAAGAATATCGAACGGCTTGATCCATCGGTCCCGACATACGTGATCTGTCAGAGCGGTTATCGATCGAGTCTGGCGACGAGTATTCTCGAGAACGCGGGGTTCGCAAAAGTCCATAACGTTGTCGGTGGAACAAAAGCGTGGATCGACGCAGGGCTTGAGACCGAAAGGGAAGCAACTGCGTGTGCGGGCTGACGCTACCGTTACGCGAATAGATCCGGCCCGACTTTTGTCGGGCCTTTATTTTTGCCTCAGGATCGGCCTCGAGACGTGAATTCCACATGAGGCAAAATCTGATCGCGGTCAGGATAATTCTGCTAGAATTGACCCACGCCCTGAGGTCACTACATATGAAGCTTGGAACTCTGTGTCTGCTGTTGTTTTTGACGTTGAGTTTTGAAATAAGCCTCTTTGCGCAGAAGCCGACGCCAACGCCGAAGAAAGAAGAGGATGAAGTCGTTCGAGTAGATACGGAACTCGTCGACGTCCCGGTGATCGTCATGGACGCCACAGGCAAACCGGTCCTCAACCTAAAGCAAACAAATTTCGCGATCTTCGAGGACGGAAAGAATCAGGAAGTCGCCGACTTCGCCGCCACGAGTGCGCCATTTGAAGTTGCGTTGTTGCTCGATACGTCGGGATCGACGCGCTCCGAGTTGCAGTTGATCCAACGCGCGGCGCAGATCTTTATCGATTCGCTTCGTCCGGGTGATCGCGTTTCGATTATTTCCTTCACGACGGCTATCGAGGGTAATCGCAGGGTTCCCGCGGCGGAAGTTCTGAGTGGTCTCACAGGCGATCGAGCTGCACTAAAAGCCGCGCTGGATCGCGTGTCCACGAGTAACGGTACTCCTTATTACGACGCAATGATGAAAGTGGTCGACGACGTATTCAAGTCGGAACCGAAAGACTCGTTTCGTGGGAGACGTGCGCTGGTAGCACTGACTGACGGCGTTGACTCAACGAGTATCGCCGATTTCGAGGAGACTCGTGAGGGCCTCGAGAGAGCCGGCGTCACGGCGTACTTCGTACAGGTCGATACGCGTCCGTACTTCGAGGAAGGACTACTAGGTCCGTGCGAAGGAGCGACGCGATTTTCGACAGCACAGATCCGACGTTATTACCGTAGCTTTGGTTCAAAAGCGAACCTGGAGAAGACGTCGAACTTTTGTGACTTGGGCGATTTCGAGCGTCTGGCGATCAGCAAGAAGTTATATGAGATCGCGAATATCGAGATGACGTCCGTTGCAAAGCAGTCGGGCGGGAAAGTGTTTCCGGCCGGAGATTTGAACGACGCACGCACCGCGTTTCGAAGCGTCGCGGCGGAGATCGGTACCAAGTACAGCCTCGGCTACTATTCGTCTAACAACAAGCGCGACGGAAGTTACCGCAAGATACGCGTCGAGCTCCGCGGTCTGCCCATCGGCGCGCAAGTCCGGGCACGCGAGGGTTATACCGCCCCTACCAACTGATCGCCGGCATGCGTTCGCATTCGCCGGTGTGATTAAATAACTCCATCTATGCAATCGAAATTCAGACGGATCTGCCTACTGGTTCTGGACTCTGCGGGCATCGGAGAGATGCCTGACGCCGCCGCCTGGGGGGATGCGGGGGCCGACACGATCGGTCATATTCTCGAACGAAGACAAGTTGATCTTCCGAACTTACAGGCTCTCGGACTGGGAAATATACGTCCGCTGGCCGGGATCGCACCGGCAATGCGTCCGAATGGCTCCTACGGTAAATGCGCTCTGGCATCGAATGGCAAGGACACTACAACCGGCCATTGGGAGATGGCGGGCATCATCCTCCACAAGGCGTTTCCAACTTATCCGGATGGATTTCCGTCGGACGTCGTCGATCAGTTTGTTACCAAGACTCGCGTCCCCGGCATTCTTGGAAATGTGCCTGCGTCCGGAACGGAGATCATCAAGGACCTTGGCGAGGAACACGTTCGCACGGGTAAGCCGATTGTCTACACATCTGCCGATTCCGTTTTTCAGATTGCAGCGCACGAAGAGGTGATTCCTGTCGATCGTTTATACGAGATGTGTGAGACGGCGCGTGCAATCCTCGACGGCGAACATCGGGTCGGACGCGTTATCGCTCGTCCGTTTCTTGGGACCGCAGCAGACAATTTCAAGCGGACGGAGAATCGTCACGACTATGCCGTTCCTCCGCCGAATGAAAATTTGTTGCCGCTCTTAAAGAATGCCGGACTGGATGTCGTGTGCATCGGTAAGATCGCTTCGATATATGACAGCGTCGGCGTGACCGAAGACCTGACGGCGAAGAATAACGAGCAGACTGTCGATCAAACGATCAACGCTCTCAACGCGGACTCGCACGGTTTGGTCTTTTCAAACCTCGTCGACTTCGACATGTTGTACGGACATCGCCGTGATCCCGAAGGTTACGCAGCCGCTCTTGAGCGCTTCGACGCGCGTCTGCCTGAGATCGTCGCTGCGATGAATGACGACGACCTTCTCATCATGACCGCCGACCATGGAAACGATCCGACAAAAGAGGGAAGCGATCACACTCGTGAGTACGCCCCGCTGTTGGTCTATGGAAAGTCAGCGACTGAAGGTGCAGATCTGGGAACGCGCGAAAGTCTAGCGGATATTGGAGCGACAATAGCTGAGAACTTCGGACTCCGATTAGTAGCGGGGAAGAGTTTTCTCGATCGGATCTAACATTTAAAACGCGGAGACCGCGGAGATCGCAGAGAAAGGATTTCAAATCTTTACTCTGCGATC